>CAZVCX010000117.1:0-9507 GCA_964626375.1 uncultured Dehalococcoidales bacterium
TTCACCTGGAAGAGCATTAAAGCTGGCGTTCTCCCTGAAAATGAAGTTGATCTTTGTCGCCTTGCTGAAAATTCAGAAATCCATTTTATTCCGGGCAAAGAAGGGTGCCTCTCTATTCTGGTGGATGGTCATAATATCATGGATGAACTGTTTTCTCCACAAATAGAGAAGGCCGTTCCCGCAGTAGCTAAAGTGGCTGAAGTCCGCCGCATCATGGTAAATAAGCAAAGGGAAATAGCCCAACGGGGGAAAATAATAATGGCGGGCAGGGATATTGGCACGGTAGTCTTGCCAGAGGCCGACTTGAAGATTTTTCTTACCGCTTCTGCTGAGGAAAGAGCCAAACGGCGCTACCAGGAATTGTTGGAGAGAGGAGAGAGCTTGAGCTCCGATGCTGTCCTCGCTGATTTAAGAAGGAGAGATGAACTTGATATCCACCGCTCAGTGTCTCCTCTCAAGCCTGCTGATGATGCCATAATTATTGACACTGGTGCCCTCAGCTTGCAAGAGGTAGTTGGCAAAATATATGCCTTGGTGCTGAATCTGTGACTGCTTCTCAAAAGGTCGTTTTATTTTTGGTACGATCAATTGCTAGATGTTTTCTTTCCTGGGAGATTATGGGCAAGGAAAATATTCCGTCTGCAGGTTCTTTTATATTGGTATCTAACCACGTGCATTTGCTCGATCCGATCTTGCTGTCAGTTAGCTCGCCCCGCTGGATCAGCTTCATGGCTAAAGAGGAGCTCTTTCACCTCCCCTTATTGAAGGAAATTCTTGTTTGGGCAAAGGAATTTCCTGTAAGCCGCACGGGAACGCTCAAAGATAAACAGGTGACAATTAGAAAGGCAAATGATGTATTGCAACAAGGTCTTGTTCTGGGAATGTTCCCTGAAGGTAAAAGGAGCCCTGATGGCAAACTCATTAGAGGAAAAGCGGGACCTGTGGCAATAGCTGCCCGGATAAACGTGCCTCTTCTTCCTGTAGGTATAATTGGCATGGAGAAGATACGTGGTATAAGCTGTTTATGGAGGCGTTCACGCATAGCCATTATATTTGGAAAACCGTTCGAGTTACCGTCTATCGAGGGCAAATTAACTAGACGGCAGATGAATCTCTTGACAGATATGATGATGGATAGAATCGCTAATCTGTTGCCCCGGGAGCAGAGGGGTGTATATTCAGAACTATCAACTTACAGCGATGATAATTGATAAAGCACAAGAGCTAGGTCTATGTTTTGGCGTTAGACGTGCACTAAAGTTGCTGCAGGATGCTACTGAAAGATATGGTAGAATAGAATCTCTGGGCTCGGTAGCGCATAATCGACATCTTGTAGAAAAATTATTCTCTATGGGGGTAACTCCCATAGAGAATATTGGCCAAGTTAGGAGCAATGTTCTAGCTATTAGTGCCCATGGGACATCCCCTGAAATACTGGAGCAGGCCAGAGCTGCTCATATTCGCGTTATTGATACCACATGCCCTCTGGTTCGCAAAGCTCAGATTAGTGCCAGCGAACTGGCTGATGAAGGGTTTGACGTCGTTATTTTTGGAGAGGCGGAGCACATTGAGGTTAAAGGATTGTTGGGTTGGGCGAAAGGTAGGGGTATAGCAACTCTCGATGCTCGGCGACTAACCGAATTCAAAGGAGAATCCCGTCGTCTAGGGATTATCTCTCAAACTACTCAAGCGCAGGCATCTCTGGAAGAATTTATAAGGCAGGCCGTTGATTTGAGCTCCAGCGTTCAAGAGATCCGCATCATCAACACGCTATGTGAGATAACGCAGAAGCGGCAGAGAGATGCTGTGAAGTGTGCCAGTCAGAATGAGTTGATGATAGTTATTGGAGGTTATGATAGCGCTAATACCAGGCATCTGACTGAAGCTTGCTCGCAAATAGTTGAAACCCATCAGATAGAAGGTTCCAGAGACCTCAACAATAACTGGTTCATTGGCAAGCACCGCATCGGTATTACTGCGGGGGCATCTACTCCCGATGAATCCATAAAGGAAGTTGTAGCCAGCTTAAGTTCTGCAGAATGTGATTTCCGGTAGTCTGATCTGCTGAGCTAGCCGATCCAATCGCCCAGTTTCTTGCCTCCAAGGAGGTGCAGGTGCAGGTGGTGGATTACTTGCCCTCCATCATGGCCGCAGTTGATTGCCAATCGGTACCCTTTATTTGCTATGCCCAGTTGTTCAGCTACTTTCTTGGCAGTAAGTATAAGATTGCCGGCGAGCCCCTGTTGTTCCTGGGAAAGTTCAGCTACGGATGCAATGTGCATCTTCGGTATGATAATTATATGTTCGGGAGCCTGGGGATTGATATCTCTGAAAGCTAAGAACTCTTTGTCCTGATAAACTATCTCGCTGCTGACTTCTCCCGCTACAATGCGGCAAAAAAGACATCCCTCTACCATATCGCGCAACTCCTTTTTCTTTGCTATGTTCCCTCTGGATATTTGGTTATCATACTCGCTCTCTCCCATATCATTTCCATATCATGCAGTGCGGTATTCTACTCCAGGGTTTATGTTAGTGTCCAGAGGGAGTACTCATTCATATGATTATTGTTAACTAATGGGTTTGTTATTTATAGCCTGAATGTTGCTGGCATAAAGTTACTCGAGGCTTTTTTGAGAGAGCTGGTTTAATTTGTCATAGAATATCGATAGGTATCGAGGTTTGCCTTGACATGTTTTAACGATGAGGCTAAAATAGCTCAGTTCTTAGAGATTTATGGCGGATGTAAAACTTAACCCTGGAGAGAGTTTTGAGAGCCTGTTGCGCAGGTTTAGCAAGCAGGTTCAGGGTGATCGTATTTTAGCTGAGGTGCGCCGGCGCAAGTTCTACGAGAAGCCCAGTGAGGAGAGGAAGAGGAAAGAGGCGGTGAAGAGGCGCAAGAGTTCCAGGTAGTTGAGGTGGCGCTAAAAGACGAGATAAGAGAGGCGCTTCACGCGGCTCTGAAAAATCAAGATAAGATTCGAGTTGCTGTTATCCGTTCGGTGCTCGCGGAGGTAAAGAATTCTGAAATTGGTGCTCAGAGAGATGCTGATGATGTTATGGTAACTGAAGCTATTAGCAGGGAAGTAAAACGTCATAGAGAAAGCATAGGAATGTTCAGGGATGGGGGGCGCGAGGATCTCGTGGCTAAAGAAGAGGAGGAGATGGGTGTTCTCATGGAGTTTCTTCCGCAGCAGATGGGGCGTGAGGATATCGTGGTTGAGGTGCAGCGGGTTATTGAGGAGTTGGATGCTAGGGGGCCCAGAGATAAAGGTAGGGTGATGTCTCAGCTTATGCCTCATTTGCGGGGTAGAGCTGATGGGAAAGAGGTTTCCGAGGTTGTCTCACAGTTGCTGTCTTAAGGTTAGTGGTAAAGCCAGCAAAATCTAGACTGGCTGATATGTGTCAAGGCGGTGAATTGCCGCCTTTTCGTTTGT
This sequence comes from uncultured Dehalococcoidales bacterium, assembly GCA_964626375.1. Taxonomy (GTDB): domain Bacteria; phylum Chloroflexota; class Dehalococcoidia; order GIF9; family AB-539-J10; genus M55B177. The sequence continues at coordinate 3,438 of CAZVCX010000117.1, forward strand.
GGCATGAAATTTGGCATTGTTGTTTTTCCTGGCACGTGGAGTGATGGCGATTGTCATTATGCTATTAGTGATGTGTTGGGAGTAAAGGCCGATTATATATGGCACAAGGAGATCGATCTATCAGGCTACGATTGTGTTGTTCTTCCAGGAGGGTTTTCTTATGGCGATTATCTCAGGGCTGGTGCTATAGCCCGTTTTTCTCCGATTATGGATAGTGTGGGCCGGTTCGCTCAATCAGGAGGGCTCGTTATTGGCATCTGTAATGGTTTCCAAATTTTATGTGAAGCGAGGCTTCTTCCGGGGATTTTACTCCCCGCTGATCATCTACAATATCGCTGCCAGTGGGTTAATCTCAGGGTGGAGAATGATGAAAGCCCCTTCACTTCCAAGTGTCATAAAGGACAGGTGCTTAAGATTCCTATTTCTCACTATGAGGGCAACTATTATGTTGATGAGTCAACTCTGCAGATGATGGAGGCAAATGGGCAAGTTATTTTCCGTTATTCTAGCGCTGCTGCCAGGATAACCCGTGCAGACAATCCTAATGGTTCTCTACATAATATTGCAGGTATAGTTAATAGGGAGGGCAATGTTTTCGGCATGATGCCTCATCCTGAGAGGGCCTGTGAAGATATTTTGGGTAGCACCGATGGTAATTTAATCTGGGAGTCTATAATTGAATATTGCCAAAGAAGATCTGGATAAAGTTGCTTTAAGTGAGCAGGAATACGAGCTCATTATTAGGGAGCTGGGTAGAGAGCCAACTGATGTGGAGTTGGGCATACTGGGTTCTCTATGGAGCGAGCATTGTGGATACAAACATTCCAAACCCTTGCTCAAATTATTGCCGTCCAGCGGCAGGCGCGTAATGGTAGGACTTGGAGAGGAGAATGCTGGCGTGGTGAACATTGGTGACGGATTGGTAGTGGTGATGAAGATGGAGTCTCATAACCACCCCTCGGCGGTTGAACCTTTTCAGGGTGCAGCTACTGGAATAGGTGGTATCGTGCGCGATATCTTCACCATGGGAGCTCGCCCTGTTGCTTTGATGAATTCGCTATGTTTTGGGCCTCTTTTCCAGACGCATAATCGTTACCTGTGCAACGGCGTTATTGATGGAATTGCTTCTTATGGTAATTGTTTGGGAATCCCCAATGTTGGTGGTGAACTTTCTTTTTCTGAGTGCTATTCTTTTAACCCCCTGGTTAATGTTCTTTGTTTGGGAATAGCTCGCGAAGGGGAACTCGTTAGTTCCAGTATGAAAGGAGAAGGTAATATTCTCATGCTTGTAGGAGCTGATACCGGTAGGGACGGAATCTACGGCGCTTCAGGGCTGGCATCTCGTACTTTGGATGGAGACCAGGAATTGCGTCCCACGGTACAGGTGGGCAACCCTTTCCTGGAAAAATTGCTTATAGAGGCTTGTCTTGAGTTAGCCCATACTGATTGGATCGTGGGCATGCAAGATCTGGGGGCTGCGGGATTAACCAGCTCTGCTATAGAGTCTGCTGCAAAGGGTGGTTGTGGTCTGAACATAGATGTGTTGAAAGTCCCTCGTCGTGAAGGCAATATGACTCCATATGAGGTAATGCTGTCGGAATCACAGGAGAGGATGCTGCTAATTGTTAAGAAGGGGTATCAGGATAAGGTGAAGGCTTTATTTGATCGCTGGGAGGTTGACTCTGCTGTCATTGGTCAGGTTACTGGAGATGGTATAGCTGTAGTCAGACAAGGAGAAGAGATCACTGCTGAGGTCCCGGTTAGCCTGCTATCGAATCCTCCATTATATCGCCCTAGAGCAAGGAGACCTTCATGGTTGGGCAAAGCACAGTCTCTTGATTTGAGGGATGTTTCTGATGTGAAACCGCGGCAGTGCAAGTCTGTCTTGTTGCAATTGTTATCTTCTCCCAATATTGCCAGTAAGGAGGTGGTCTATCGTCAGTATGATCACCAGGTGCTAAATAACTCAGTAGTCCTTCCTGGCAGTGATGCGGCAGTCCTGCGGGTCAAGGGAACAAATAAGGGGCTTGCACTGACAACCGATAGCAATGGGAAGTATTGCTACCTCGATCCTTTTGTAGGTGGAGCGGTTGCAGTAGCTGAAGCAGCCAGAAATCTAGTTTGCAGTGGTGCTGATCCCATGGCGGTAACTGATTGTCTTAATTTTGGTGATCCCGAGAAAGGAGAAGTCTATTATCAATTGAGAGAGTGCATTAAGGGGATCGCCCGGGCCTGTAGAGAACTACAGCTTCCCGTTATTAGTGGCAACGTTAGCCTCTATAACGAGTCCAAAGAAGGAGCTATCTACCCTACTCCTGTTATAGGGATGGTAGGGTTGATTGATGATATTAGCAATTGCTGTACTCCTTCTTTTAAGGATGAAGGCGATCTGGTGTTCTTGCTAGGAGAAGGTTTTTCTGGAGTTGAAGGTAGAGATGGCCTTGGTGGTAGTGAGTATTTGGCAGTGGTACATGGTCTAGTAAAGGGTAAACCTTCTATGGATTTATCTCTGGAAAGAAGAGTGCAAGGGTGTCTTCTGGAGGCTATACGTGCAGGGCTAATTAAATCTGCCCACGATTGTTCTCATGGTGGCCTGGCAGTAACCGTTGCAGAAAGTTGTATAGCAGGGAACATCGGTTTGAGGGGAGAGATATCTTGTTATCTCGAAGAGCATCCAGCCAAGGGGAAGGAGGACCCCGATGCATCTACTAGATTGGATTCTATTCTCTTTGGAGAACGGCAATCTCGAATTGTAATATCTTTAACTCGGAGTGCGTTGGTTAAGCTGAGTCGTATAGCCAGAAAATGGCGAGTTTCCATGGCTTTTTTGGGCGAAGTTGGTGGACAACATCTGATAGTCGAAGGTTATATCGATGTGTCTATAGCCGAGCTAAGAAAGACTTGGAAAGGAGGTCTATCGCGAGCCTTACAGGGTGATGCGTAACTGGATTGATGGAAATTCGTCCTTTTCGTGGCATACGCTATAGCTTGGGCGTAGATGGAGGAGTAGCTACCTTTATCTGTCCTCCTTATGATGTTATCAGCCCTGAGCAGCAGGAGTTTTATTACCGAGCAGGAGAATACAATCCCATTCGTCTGGAATTTCCTCTAGACCAGGTAAAGCAGGTGGGGGCCGCATCATACGATAAATACTGTCAGGCAGCAAAGACTTTTCAGAAGTGGCTTGCAGAGGGAATTCTTAAATTTGATGAAAAACCTTCTTTTTATCTGCACAACCATTATTTTACCTATTTAGGGGAGACTTTTGTGCGCCGCGGTCTATTTGCCCGGCTTAAGCTCGTTCCGTGGATGGAAGGCATCTATCCTCATGAAGAAACTTCTCCCAAGGATAAGAGCGACCGCTTGCGGATGATGGAAGCCTGCCATGCTAATTTTAGTCCGCTGTTGTGCCTTTACAGGGATGAGGAGAAGAGAAGCGAAGCCATTTTTTCGCAAGTGATACAGGATGAGCCAGTGCTTAAACGTGTTGCTAGCCCACAGGATGATCGTTGTGGAGGAGAATGGCATGACTTGTGGCAGATAACAGATCACATATTGCAGGAAAAACTTATAAAGTTCTTTTCACGGCGATCTCTGTATTTGGGTGATGGCCATCACCGTTACGAAACAGCCCGGTACTATCAGCAAGAGAGACGAAAATCCTCTTCAGGTAGTTCTCGGCAAGCCAGTGATTATGTTCTGGTTTCTCTGGTAGAGTTTTCTGATCCTGGCCTTGTGATCTTACCTATCCATCGCATGGTGCAAGGTATCAGCCCTTCTCTAAAGGAGAGTAATTTGTTGCTGAACAGGCTTGAGAAATATTTTGTACTGGATTTCATTCCTCTAAGCGAAGATGTTCTCAAAACTTTACTCACCGATGCAAGCGTTGATTGTCTGATGCCAAAAGGATGTCTTTTCGCTGCTCTAGGTTTAAGGCGTGGGTATCTGGGGCTTTTACGAAAGAGAGAGGGGATAGTTTTAGAAGAGATAATGCCAGCTAACCGTTCTCTAGTTTATCGTAACTTTGAAATTAGCGTCCTGAATCACCTTGTCCTGGAAAAGGCACTGGGTTTATCTTGCGGAGAGAACTATGTCTCCTATACTGTGAGTTCTGCTGAAGCGTACCAGAGAGTGGAGAAAGGAGAATATCAGCTAGCTTTCCTCGTGCGTGCCTCCCGTCCAGCGGAAATTGAGGCTATCGTGAATGCAGGGGACAGGATGCCCCGCAAATCAACTTACTTTTATCCCAAAGTACCAGCGGGGCTAATAATTAACTCTCTCGAATGATTCTGTATCCGGGAACAAAATTTCCCTCTTATAAATCACCAAGAACAGCAGCTACATCATTTTTACTGCCTTGGCAGATTTAACTCCAGGCAGGGCTTCTATCTTCTGTCTTTGTTCTTCGGGGAGCATTTCGTCCAGGGCAAGGATAACCAGAGCAGGACCACGAGGCTTTAATCTGCTCAAATGCATTGAGCTGATATTGATATCAGCTTCACCTGTTACCATGCCGATGGATCCTATGAGCCCGGGTTGATCAATATGATGGCAGAAGAAGAAATAGTTTCCTGCTGGTACTATGTCCATTTTAAATTCATCTATCTGGACAAGGTGAGTTTCTCCGTCTCTAACTGTTCCTGATACGACAGTGGTTCTTATATCTGTAGCAACTTCTATTGTGATCAAGTTAGAGTAGTTCTTTGTCGTTGTTTGTTTCTCTTCGCTAATTTTCAGCCCCCGCTTTGCGGCTAGCAGATTGACGTTGACCAGATTAACTCTTTCTTCCGTTATTGACTGCAAAAGGCCGCTGACAGCAGCAGTTTTGATGGGGATATTATCGTAGTCAGCAACTTCGCCACAATAGCAAATATGTACTGAATTTACCTGTCCATCCATTAGCTGACTTGCAAGTTTGCCAATTGTCGAGGCTGTCTTAACGAAGGGAACCAGTTCAGGTGGGATATGAGGTGCGTTGACGGCGTAACGGCTAAATTGTCCTTGCAGCACGGTTAAAATTTGCTCTGCTACATCTCTGGCAACATTTTGTTGTGCTTCAATAGTGGAGGCGCCAAGGTGAGGAGTGACTATTACATTGTCTAACTGAAATAGAGGGCTGTCCGTTAGGGGCTCTTCAGTAAAAACATCAAAGGCGGCACCCGCTATCTTCTTTTGTTGTATGGCTTCAACCAGGGCTTCTTCATTGATTAAACCACCGCGGGCGCAGTTGATTATGCGGGCGGTTGGCTTCATCATCGCTATGTGCTTTGCGTCGATTAATTGTTCTGTGGTCGCTGTTAATGGTATGTGGAATGTGATGAAGTCAGCTTCCCTGAGCAATTGTTCCAGTGGCACCAGGGCTACGTTGAGGAGATCGGCATAATCTGAGGAGATGAAGGGATCATGGGCTATAACGTGCATTTCGAATGATTGTGCTCTCTTGGCTACCTCAGAGCCCACATTGCCGAGCCCGATGATGCCAAGGGTCTTATCTCTAAGTTCAACCCCAACAAACTTCTCCCGCTTCCATTGCCCTAATTTGAGTTGTTCGTTTGCCTGAGGGATATTGCGTGCCAAGGCGAGCATTAAAGCGATAGTATGTTCTGCAGCGGATACGGTATTACCCGTGGGAGCATTTACTACTACAATGCCCTTCTCTGTGGCAGCGTCGACATCTATATTGTCTATGCCTACTCCTGCTCTGCCAATTACCTTGAGATTTTTCCCCCTAGCGATGATTTCTTCTGATACCGTCGTTTTGCTGCGCACTATCAGGGCGTCATAGTCTCCTATGATCTCTTTGAGTTTCTCGTGGGTCAGATCTGGTTTGTTATCCACCTCAACGTGGGTATGGAGTAATTTCAGGTTTTCCTCGGCAACATTGTCAGTTACGAGTACCTTCATCTTCTATGCCTCCCTTTTTCACGATTTTTCTCCCTCTGAGATCAAGACTTTACTTTGGAGAGTGCCTTATCCAGTGCCTCAATTACTTCTTCGATATCTTTCTCGTATACCATGCCCAGGTGCCCGATGCGGAATATTTTTCCTGATAGATTTTTCTGCCCACCGG
>CAZVCX010000118.1:0-3462 GCA_964626375.1 uncultured Dehalococcoidales bacterium
CCTCTCTGGTAGAGAGGGTAATGGGAAAGCCACTCACCATGGAAGTAACTTGTCCCAAATGCGGAGAGGTCGTTCAGATTAATATCATGGGCAGCACAAGACTGCATGGCAAAGAGAAGATAGGTATGGGCGATTAGCTCAGTGGTTAGAGCGCTGCGTTGACATCGCAGAGGTCACTGGTTCAAGTCCAGTATTGCCCATTTACCGCCGAGAACGATCAATGTATCCAACCAGCAATAGCAAGAAAGAGCACACTCCGCATCCCTACGCGTTCTGATGCAAAACCAAATTTCAAGCGGCGGGGAAAATCAACGATGAAACAGGAAGAAAAAAACGAACATCTAGAAAAAATGCGCCACTCCGCTGCTCACGTCCTAGCCCAAGCAGTGCAATCGCTCTTCGCTGGAGTTGAATTTGGCATAGGGCCAGCTATAGAAAACGGCTTCTACTATGACTTCAAGTTACCACGGCCCCTAACGCTGGAGGACTTGCCCTTGATCGAAACCAAAATGAGGGAAATTATTAACGATGACCTTCCGTTCACAAGAGAGGAAGTCAGCAAAGAAGAAGCATGTCGTATCTTCGCCGATCAGCCATTCAAATTGGAACTCATCAACGAACTTCCCGACAACACAATAACTATTTACAGGCAAGGGGACTTTACCGATTTATGCCGTGGCCCACATGTCACCTCCACCAATGAGATCAAGGCATTCAAACTTACCCATATAGCAGGAGCTTACTGGAGAGGAGACGAAAAAAATACCATGCTACAAAGGGTATATGGAATTGCCTTTGAAGCGAGCGATGAGTTACAGGATTATTTGGCACTAGAAGCTGAATCTGAAAAACGAAACCATAGAAAATTGGGCAGAGAGCTCGATCTTTTCAGCATTCACGAAGAGATTGGCCCTGGCCTAATATGCTGGCACCCTAAAGGCTCTATAATTCGCCAGACCATAGAGGATTTCTGGAAGACAGAACACATCAAGCGCGGTTACAGCATAGTTCATACTCCTCACATCGCCAAATTGGATCTGTGGAAAGCTAGTGGCCACTGGGATTTCTACAGGGAGTATCTATATCCTCCCATGGAAATCGAGGAGCAAGAATACTTGCTCAAACCCATGAACTGTCTGGGCCACATCCTGATATTCAAAAGCCAACTGCGCAGCTATCGGCAACTACCTTTGAGATATGCCGAACTGGGTACGGTTTACCGCTATGAACGAAGCGGTGCATTGTATGGTCTCGCCAGAGTACGTGGATTCACCCAAGATGATGCTCACATTTTTTGCCGACCAGATCAGATTGAAGATGAGGTAGCGAAAGTCCTAAATTTAGCCCAGTTCATGATGCATACCTTTGGGTTCCAAGAATATGATGTGTTTCTATCAACTCGACCAGAAAAATACGCAGGCTCACCTGAAATGTGGGAGGAATCAACTGCTTCGTTGACAAATGTCCTAGAACAGCTCAGCATAGACTATAAAATAGATCCTGGCGAAGGAGTTTTCTACGGGCCCAAGATAGATATCAAGCTTAAAGATGCACTGGGACATACATGGCAGGGACCTACCATTCAGGTTGACTTCAACTTGCCATTACGCTTCAACGTCTGCTATATTGGAGAAGATGGGCAGGAACACAGCGTAACCATGATTCACCGCACAGTCCTGGGCAGCATGGAGCGCTTTTTGGCATGCCTCATTGAGCATTATGGAGGATCGTTCCCTGTATGGATATCACCTGTTCAAGCCATGGTAATTCCCATAGCTGATCGCCATGTATGTTATGCCCGAGAAATAGAGAGCGAGTTATCTAGTAGTGGAATACGCGTTCAGGTTAATGATCGCTCAGAAAGGATGAACTTGAAAATTAGAGAAGCTCAACTGGAGAAAATTCCTTATATGCTTATAGTAGGCGATAAGGAAGTAACTTCAGGGAGCATTTCGTTGAGGTTGTTAAATGGCCATGATATGGGTTTGGAAAGCATACATGACGTAAAAGACAGAATACGAATAGCTATAGAGGCTAAATCTCAAGTTTCACAGGAGGCAGCGAACAATAGTCAAGCAACTTCCAGTTAACAGAAGAATAAGAGCTAAAGAAGTTCGGCTGATAGGCGGAAACGGCGAGCAACTGGGGATAGTGCCTCTAGCAAAAGCATTGCAGATTGCTTGGGAGGAGGGGCTTGACCTGGTAGCGGTAGCTCCAACTGCGAGCCCTCCGGTATGTCGCCTTCTCGATTATGGCAAGTATAAGTATGAGCAAACTAAAAAGGACCGTAAGGCTAAACAAGGCCAGAAAAGTGGCCTGTTAAAAGAGGTGCGCTTCAGACCAAAAATTGAAGAACACGACCTACAGGTTAAAGTGGGCATAGTCAGAAAACTACTGGAGGAAGGGAACAAAGTAAAAATAAGCGTTAGATTTAGAGGAAGAGAGATAATTTATCCTGAGCAAGGGTGGAGTGTGCTAAATAAGGTAGTAGAAATATCAAAAGATATATCCACTGCAAGCACAGGTGTCAAGGAAGGGAAAAACATGAGCATTGTCCTATCTCCCATCCTCAGCAAAAAACCTAAGGAGGCAAAATTAAATGCCAAAACTCAAGACACATAAAGGCGCAAAACGTCGCTTTAGTATAATGAGCAGTGGGAAGATAATGCGGGTGAAATGTGGCAAAAGCCACTTGAGAAGGAAAAAACCTGCTAGGACGAGAAGGCTTTACGATGAAATGATACCTGTTGCTACAGCAGATAAGAAAAAAATTAGACGGCTTCTGCCTTACGGGTAGCAAAAGCCTTAAGGAGGAAACTGTGCCACGAGCTAGAAGCGGTAAAACCACTCATAGAAGACATAAGGCGGTGCTGAGCTTAACCAAGGGGCACCGAGGTAAACGTCATAACCTATATGGAAGGGCCCATGACTCTATGCTCCATGCCCTGCATTACGCTTATTGTCACCGCCGCGAGAGAAAAGGTGACTTCAGGAGACTATGGATCGTGCGCATTAACGCCGCAGCCAGAGCTCATGGAGTTTCATACAGCGAGCTTATGTCCAGCCTGAAGAAAGCAAACATAAAACTGGATCGCAAAATGCTGGCCGAAATGACAGTGAATTCGCCAGAAAATTTCGCTGACCTAGTATCCTTAGCGAAGATGAATTGAATGCTAGAGGAACTGGAAAAAATCCGGCTAAAAGCCTTCACCGAACTGGGAAGTGCTGCTAACCTCAAGGAACTGGAACAATGGCGAATACGCTATCTCGGCAAGAAGAGCCGCCTTACTCAGATTTTGCGCTCTATATCCACCTTGTCTCTCGAGGAACGGCGAAACACAGGCGCTAATGCCAACGCCATGAGGAAAGCCCTTGAGGAAGCGCTGGAAGAAAAATCGCGCACTCTTAAAACTTTGCACCTTGCTCCTTCCCTGGAGAAAAGAGTAGATATTACCCTTCCAG
>CAZVCX010000119.1:0-12590 GCA_964626375.1 uncultured Dehalococcoidales bacterium
TGGGCTTGGTGGAGCTGCTGACTGGTTGGGGAATGATGAATGGGCTTCTCTCCTTAAAGAATATGGAGCAAAGCTACAAGCGCCTCCCCCTGATATCCAGAAAAAGGGCTTTATGCGAGCTACGGACCCGCGCTTCTGGCTGTGCGACGTCCCCGAAATGATACCGTTTTCCCTGTGTGCAGTGGTTATTGCGATTGGGAGTGCGGCTGCCGTCGGAGCTACAGGGATTGGGGCTGCTTCAAGTGCAATCATAGGCGCTATTGCTGGAGGTACCGTTACCAGGGCATTTGAAAGCGCGATAGAGGCAGGTGGAACGTATGACCAGGCGTTAATGTCAGGCTGGAACGAGGATGATGCCGGCAATGCTGCCGATGAGGTTTTCTGGAAAAATATGACATTGGTAGGCCTGGATGCGTCGCAGATCGCTATAGGTTTAATGAAGTCTATCCCTGGAGGCAGAGGCAATCCTTTTCTATCTATTGTCGCCAAGCTGGGAGTTGAAGCTATCACGGAGGGGGGCGAGGAGATTGCCCAGGATGTATTTGACAGGCAAGCAAGGGGAGAGAAGGTTGAATTTGATTACCGTATGCAAGAGGCATTTATGGCCGGTGGGATTATGGGGGCAGGATTTGGGGGAGCACTGGACGCCTATGCCAGGATCAGGGATCGGGCACAAAATGGGCTTTCAGGGAAGACCCTGGAGAAGTTTAGCAATTATGTTGATGAAGCAAAGGCCCAGGGGCTTTCACAAGAGCAGGCAGAAATGCAGGCGATGGACAGGATCTACGAGACACCCGAAGGGAAGAAGGCCGTTCACGATGCAGTAGACTCCGTTATCCTTGAAGAGAAGATCAAGGAGGCGGACAGATATAAGAGGAATGTATTCTTCGTCCCGTCCTCCAGTGATATTAAAGAGGACGCATTTGCCAATAACTTTTGGAAAAGACGAGAGAAAGAACTGGCACGGATACCGGGCTTTAAGACTGCTATCGAGAAATTGTTAGGTCCGAGAGAGCTAACAGACCTGGGCTCCAAGATTACCGAGGAAGTGGTTGCCCGAAATGCTATTCTCTGGCTTGAGATCCAGCGCCAGGGCAAAAACATGAGTGGTGTGCAAGGCTGGGTATTAAAAGCTATCTCTGACAATCCCCAAAAACTATTCGGTTTTGACCAAAAGGCTTATTCCTCAACGATGTTCGAGAAGTTGTTGCCAGAATACAATTCTAATGAAAAGATACTGGCCGATGCCGGCACGATAGAGCACGTATTCACTCATCCCGAAATGTATAATTTGTCCGAAAGGCAGCTTCGCTATGTTACCAAAGCTCACTCTATATTTGACAGGATTTTGAATACTCTCTACAAAGAGGGCATAGCACCAGAGGGAGTATCAACAGGGTGGTATATTCATAGAGTTGTAGTTGGCCGCTGGACTAATGGCGAACTGCACCTCAAAAAGGGTAGGCCAGGGATAGGTAGCAGATCCTTAGGGGCGGAAATGTCCCAGGCTAAAGAGAGGAAGTTTATCTCTCAGGCCGAAGGGATAAAGAAAGGCATTGCCTATTCTTCCAATCCAGAGGAGTACGTTACAACTGCCATCGAGGACGCGTACCAGGGCATCGCCGACGCCAGATTTGCTAAGGAAATATCCGAGTTCGGCGAGAAGCCGGCGGAAATCTTGGCGCGAGATTACCCGTGGCTGGACAAAAAACTGAAGCTGTCCAAGAAACAATTTGACCAGGTAAATAAGCTGGTAGGCGCAATCGAATTGACACTGCAAGGGGGAAGCCCCAGTCCTGCACAATTGAGAGCATTGGCGCGCATATTCCCTGAATGGGGGAGTGAATTAAAGAGGCTTGTTGGCGATAATGCTAAGACCGAAACGGACCTTAGGGAATATCTCGGTTATCTCAAGTTAGAAATTGCACAACAGAAAAAGCAGATCGCAGGATTACAACAGGCAGTTACTCGTCCAGCGCCTCAAGCAGAGGCCACAGCAGTAGAGGTTACTCCCGAGAATATCTCGGCGGGCATTGAAGCAGAGATTATCGCACAGCAGGAAGAGGCGCAACGTTCTCCTGCTGTGGAGATTCCAGAAGGCAAAGGATACGGGCGCAAGACGCAGGCTTTCGGCGCTGATGCTAGCAAGGTTTACGAGTTTGTATTCAAGGTTGTTGAGGCAGGAGACCTTATTGTTTCGCATACTGACGCGCTGGAAATCAATCCTGCATATCCTAAAGAACTACAACCGCGGCAGAGAGAAAGGGCCGCCAGTCAATTACAAATCGCCCGCATTGCCTCGAGGTTTAATCCTGACGCCATGTTAGTTGATTCAAAGGCACTGGATACAGGCCCCGTCATTATCGGCAGCGATAACGCTGTAGAAAGCGGAAATGGACGTATTCTCGCGTTGAGAAAGGTTATTGAAAGTTCTCCCGAGAAATACCAGGCTTATCTGGATGCCCTGAGGGAGAGGGCTACTGAGTACGGGATAGAAGCTACTGACATAGATGATATAAAAAGGCCCGTTCTGGTCCGGGAGAGGGTGAGCATTGTAGATCGAGCGGACTTTGCACGAGAGGCCAACGAGGCTAGTGTAATGGGGATGTCGTCATTTGAGCAGGCGGTAGAAGATGCAAAAAGAATATCTCCCGAGCAGCTCGCACTCAAGGAAAACGAAAGCGTAGAAGCAGCTTTGCGCCGTTCTACCAATAAAGATATAGTCAGCCGTTTTATCTCCAAGCTACCCGTTAATGAGCGATCTACCATAATGGACAAGGCGGGCAATATAAACAAGGCAGGCTTATCCAGGATCAAATGGGCATTGTTTGCCAAGACATACAAAGGCGAAGCAGGAGAGCAACTGGCGAGGACATTCAGCGAGAGCATTGATCCTACAATAGAGAATGTTCAAAAAGCCTTGTTTCAGACATTGCCGCAGGTGGCCGTTCTGGAATCAAAGGTCGACGCCGGCACACTGGAAGGCGAGGCTTCTCTGTCCAACATTTTAAGCAAGCCGATACAGGTATATGCCAGACTAAAAACAGAAGGGCCTTCTGTTGATAAGTATTTGCACCAGGCATCAATGTTTGAGAGGGAGTTATCTCCTATTCAACAAGAGATACTCGGCTTTATTGATGTAGTCGGCCGTTCTCCCAAGCAATTACGCGAGTTTATTAACGATGCCGCAGACAGGCTATCTGCTCTCCCGCCTAAAGAGCAAGCGGCCATGTTTACAACCGAGAGAGTAACTGCTGAGGGAGTTATTCGTGATGTTATAAACAAGTCCAAGGAAGGGCTGGCAGCAAAAGGCGCAGCGGCAGCACGGAAGGCCGCCAAGGAAGCAGTCGTAGAAATGCCAGATATCAACTCATTGAAAACCGCTTTCCGAGCAATGTCCTTTACTGACCGAGCCGCTTACAGGGACGTTATTGCTACTGCCAAAAGAGACTTAACAGGAGCAGAGGGAGAGGAAGCCAATAAACAACTGGCAAACACCTCCAGTTTGCTAAATGCACTTGACGAAGTGGAGAAAGAAGGGTTAGATTACAGGGAGATCAATGAGCCAGCAGCAGGATATGGAGACCTCTTTGCACAACAAAAGCCTCTTGATCTTGCCGCCGAGAAAGTACCCGAACCAACCGTGCCAGCTCCAGATACCACCGCTCAAATACAACCAGAAGAAAGCGAAGTTGGAGTATCCTACCTTGCAGGAATAGGAGAGCACGGGCCATGGGAATTAACACTCGACGAGTATAAGGCCTCTCTCCCGTCTGCCAAAGACCTTTGTGAGTCAAGAACCAGGGAAGAGCTACAGGGAAAGATACAGCAAATCTTTGGCACGTATGAAAGCCTCGATAAAATGGACTGGGGAGAAATTCCTTCCAGTGTTGAGGCGCAGGTAGGCGACATTTCCTACACGGCCGATATTGAATATGCCGCTGTTCAGAAAGATGTAGAGGAAACCGAAAGGCTTCTTAATGCCGCTCTGGAGGCAATACACAGCGAGTATGTCGAGAAGCTCGGGGCTCCCAAGCCCAAGCCAGACCTTCCGCAAATGCCTGCTGAGACGCCGCCGATCCCCAAAGCTGAGCCAGGTATGCCAGAAGCGGGATTGCAAAAAGATATATTTGGTTACTACACGCCTGTTCACCCCAAGGGCAAGGGCAAGATGGTCACTATGTCGATGGACGATTACAACACCTTGCAGCAGCGCTGGAAGGAAGCAGGCCAGCAAGGCACGTCTCCGGACGCAGGCGTGATCCCGCCGATAGAGGGAGTACAGGAGCAAGGGGCGTTCTATTTCAAGCGCGAGGTGGCGGAGCCTGATGTTCCCTTAAAGGATGAGCAGAAACAAAATACACTCAAAGGCCTCCTCTCGCGCGTTAAGGCCGAGAAAGAAAACCGCAAGCAGAAATACGAATTAGCGAGAGCAAATCGCGCCGCGCAGATGGAAAAGATCCGTCAAGGCGGAATGAAAACGGTAACCTTGCCAACGGGAGAGCAAGGGGCACTGGGTTATATCATGCAGCCGATGTTCGGCGGCAAGTTGTATCACCAGGATTTTATTGATGCCATCAACAAGTTTTTTGGCTATGAGAAGGGGAGCAAGGTGTTGAAATTCACTGCTGACACCGCCGGCATTTTAAGAATGACGAAGGCGGCGTTTGATGCTTCGGTTATGGCTATTCAGGGATTGCCCGCATTTGGCCTTGCACATTCGACGATGGTCACTAATCCCACTGTCGGCAAGCGGTTGATGGGAGGTTGGTTTAAGGCTCTAGGGTACTCTGTTGGTGCATTTCTCGACATGGGAGTAGCGGCCAGGTATATGGCAGCGCATCAATGGAGCATTGAGCAAAGGATGTCTCACGGGGGAACTTCTCAGGCAGTTGACTATTTCCTGGCCTTGCATGAGAGGACGGGGCTTGGAGGTGTTGGTAGAAGAGTTTTGTTGGGGCTTCCTCCCCAGTTATTCCTGAGGGCGGAAACATCATTTTTCATCGGTGCGGAGATAGTAAGAGACGAAACCTGGGAAGCATTATCTCCCATATACGGGCCCAGGGGAGAGAACTTTGAGCTTGCGAGGTTCCTGGACCGAGAGACTGGCATTATAGATACCCAGGCAATGAATGTCCCCCAGATCATCAGGCAAATAGAACAATCTGTTGTCTGGTTTGCTCCACGCTATACTCGGGCATGTATGGCGTTTACGGCTAATATGTTTAGAGGGGGGATGACTGGCGCAATGGCCAGGAAAAGCCTTGGAGGACTGGTAGGAGCTGGCTCGATCTACTTCGCCGCCGTGACTTTCTCGCTGGCATTGTTACGGGGAGACGATGAAGAGGAGGCCATGAGAAAGGTTATGCGAGGATTCGGAGTAGTTACCGATCCCATAACGGGCGAGGTAACCTGGGATCTTACAGCGGAATTTATGAGCTTGCAGGTAGGGAATTACAATTTTGGGATTGGCGGCTTCTGGTATGGCATGGTGCGATTGTTGGGAGACGTCGCCGCTTGCGTACAGAGTGTTGGAGATAGGGAGCCAATAGATTTACTTAAGATAATCAAATACGGCGGCATGAACAGGGACAATCCATTTCTAAAGTGGTGGTATAACAGGAGCTCTCCTTTGCTCGGCACAATAAAAGAACTGGTTTCAGGGAGGACTTATTTCGATATTCCCATAGAGACACGCTGGGAATACGCTTTCTATGTTATGAGCAGTTTTGTCCCTATCTGGGTAGAAGGGGGGATATTCCCGTATTTCACGGGTAAGACAGGGGATTACATGCCAAACTTATCAACCGAGAGCGAGGAGCCAGAGGGCTTAGCAAAAGTGCTTACTCCTGTAATGGAGTTCTTCGGATTGAGAGTGTGGCCTGAGGGCGAATGGGGCGTGTTTTATGATAATGCTAATAAGTATATTTCCCAGTTACCAGCAGAGTTCTTTAAGGAATACTACGAAGGCGATGAGCTCCGCCTGGTGCTGGAGGCACAGGCCAAGGGAGAACTTGGCTGGAAGCAACTAACACAACGCGCACGGCGAGATCTTCTGAAGTTGTCCCCTGATCTTGCAGATAATTATGACGATGCCCGAGAGGCAAGCGCGCTTCGAGACAGTGACGCATGGAAGTCCTATACTGCCAGGCTAAATGCAGAAAGAGAAGCGCGCAACGCAACGGGCAAGAGCGCTGACGAGCGCTTTCGTAACGGAGAGATAACGGCCAGGGAATGGGACGAGAAATGGGATGGAGCCGAGGTCCTTTATGGCAAGGGATATGAGGACATAAAGACAAACCCTGCCTATCGCGAGGTTTTCGACTATTTCGAGAGACTAGAAAGCGAGGGGGACAAGTACGACTGGCAGGACGATTTAATCTTGGCCGAGTACGAAAGCATTATCTTTGCTGATTACTACGACGATGTTACGGGTACGATGGACTGGGACAAAAAGGACAGGCGCATATCCGAGTTTATAGAGAAACATGGAATAGCCACATACGAGAGAATGAAATGGTACCGCCAGCAAAAGAAGGGTGAAACGGGCATTTCAGAAATAAGGTTGCGGCATGCCGACGATGTGGAAAAGCTGAGTAGGGAATACTGGGACCTGGACGACGAAGGGAAGAAAGAATACAGGGCAAAGAATCCCGAAATGGACGCTGCACTGAAATTCTGGGGATATGGCGGAGATTTGCAAAGCGAGCAGGCATATCAATATTTAACGGACATGGGGAGAGAGTTTCAACTCTCCGATGAAGCCTATTCAAAGATGGAATTGCCGCCGCCTGCTCTGCTGGAAGTATTTTATGGCTACAATGCGCTAACTGATGCCACCGAGCGCAAGCAATACAGATTGGAGCATCCTGCTTTTGACGAGTGGGGACAAGAAGCCAAGGGATGGAAACCGATTACAGGGCAGAACGTCATTCCAAAGGATATCTCTAGCCTGCTGGATGATTACAACAAGCAGCCAGTAGGGGAAGACAGGTTAATCTTTAGGCACGAAAACCCGGAGCTTGATGAGTGGTTGGTTGAGAACAAGGGCTATACTCCCGTGGGGGATAGAGTAGGAGAGGACAATATTATAAAATCTCCTCCTCCCCTTATTAGCCAGGAAGAGGTAGAAGAAGATTGGTGGGAGGAATTTGTGCAAGAGTTACTGAATACAGCAAACGAAATAGGAGTAAACCTTGGAGATATCGGGATAGAAGACCCTAATAGCATGACGCCAGGGCAAGCGTATTTATTGCGGGACACAATACAGATAGAAAAAGGGAAGGTAGAAGGGGCGGAAATGAGGGAGCAATGGATTAAAGATTGGGCAGTGCCTGAAGAAGAGGCGGGAGAATGGGTAAATTACCCTATGAAGATATCTCTTTTACCTGACCAAAGGGCATTTTATATGTCAGGCAAACCCTTAGAAGTTTCCCCTCTTTCGTATGAGGACATAAAGAAAGGTTACTCGCCAAAAATTCGCTTTGAAGAAGGGGAGATAACGCTTGATCCGAGGACAATGGAGCCCAGAACTTTTGCTCACGAACTGGCTCATGCCAACTATTTTGAGAATATGCCTTTAGAATTGAGAAATATATATCCGTATGCTCATTACCTGGCGCAAGTGATAAGTCCTGAGTATCGCGATAAATTGTTTTATGGAGAAGAAGAAACGGGGATTGAGATATACCCTGGACAGGTCGTTGATAAAGGGAAGCTCCCCGTTGAGGGATACGCTATGGCATATCAAAGCTATGGGAAGTCTCCAGAAACAATGCCCTGGTATATAGAACCTTTTTACGGAAACCTGATGTATGGAGTCCCTGAGGAAAATAAAGGGGCTTTGGCATGGCTGGCAGCTTGGACAAGATATAAAATAGAAAGTGCTCTTGGGAATCTCCTGCAACCAGATTTAGATAACCGAGAAGGCGCACAGGGCAGCGACAATGAATATCGCCAGCAGTAGCAGTACATACAGTATGCCCGGAACGCGATAAAAAACCTTTTCCCATACGGGATGCTTCTCTTTCCATAGTCTGTGTCTTGCATCGGCCATTATGCGCTCATGCAAATTCCCCGTCTCGTATGTACTCCCGCAGGGAACTCCGTTAGGTTCAGGAAATATTATCTCTCGCAGCTTTTCCTTCATCCTGTAATTATTTTATCACGTCCGCGCCGCGCTTGCGCATATTTTCAAGCGCAAAATAAAAAAATAGGGGGAATTAAAATCAATGGACGGAACTGAGAACGTGGAGAACACCCCTCTTGATGAGCAGGCTTCTCCAGACAAACAGGGAACTTCTGGCAGTGGGGAAAAGACCTACACAGAGTCCGAGCTTCAAAAACTCATTAGCGACGGGAAGGCCGCTCTCGGGAGAGAAAAGGCCTCACTTGCTAAAGAGAAAGAAACGCTGGCACAACAGGTAAAGGGCTTGTCGCAAGAACTTGACAACATCAAGTTAGAGCGTATCAGAAACGACCCAGACAAGGTCCGAACATACCAGGAGAGAAAAGAGATCGACGAAAGAATAGCCGCTCTCTCCGAAAGAGAGAAGGCCGAAGCCGCACGGAAAGCGGAACTTGACGCCAGAGAGGAAGCGCTACGAAGCACTGAGCTTAATAGCACTATTCAAGGGCTGGCCGCCAAGTATGGCGTCGATGCTAAAGAGCTCGAGGGGATGGAGATACAGGACGCCAAAACGCTAGAGAAGGTGGCAAAGGCTCTCTCCGGGGCTCCTGCAAAGCCTGTAATTACCAGGACGGATTCTGGAAAATTCAATGGGCAGAATCCCAGTGAAATAACCTTTGGCGCAGGGTCCCTGAGCGCCAAAGACATGATCGCAAAGGGACTAAATAAGAAATAAGGAGAATTAACATGGCTAATACTCTGGTTCAGTATAAATATCTTGGCGCTGCTGCTGAAATACGCGCAGGCATAGCAAAAACAATTGTAACCGAGTCCCCTTGGCTTCGGGAACTACCGTTTGTTGAGATAAACAACAACGTTTCCCGTTACAAGATGGAGTCTGGCGCCGCCCGTGCAGACACGTATGAGGTAGGCGACACCTGGATTGAAGGAACGCCTACTTGGAAATACAGGGATGCACCCTTGGCGATCCTTGGTGGTGATGCGGATGATGACAATTTCGGCAAGTTGGCTGCCGGAGGAGAAAATACTCTCGCGGCCATGGTGGAATTGAAGTCCAAAGCTGTGGGCCAGTGGTTCGAGGCCCTCGCGATTTACGGAAGAACTACGTCCGCCACGGCTTATTCTGCCGCGAAGAACTTCAAAGGTCTGCTCCGCCTTATCGCGGAAGCTGAGTCTGATTCCACGGTTGACCTGGACGGGGCACTGTACTCGAGCTACGGCTCCGGGGGGAATAACCCTCAGGTAGTCCAGGCCGCCTCTGGCGCATCTGCCACGCTAACGCTTGATATGATAGATGTCCTTCTGGACGTTGTGAGGCCCAAGGCAACTCATATCATTTGTAGCCGACAGATGAGGAACAAGATAGGCTCACTGGCAAGGGCCGCAGGCTCCAACCTGGAGCACGACCACAATGAGCTAGGATTCCTCGTAACCCGATATGGGGAGCAAACCATTCTGATTGATGACAGCATCAAGAACAATATGGACGATCCGACAGGAGTCGTAACGGAGCCTGCCTCTTATGACATCACTCAATCCATTACAGACGGCGCTGACACGTCGCCTATATTCGCTGTGCGATTCGGAGAAGATGGCCTGTGCGGTATTAACGGTGAGGGTATGATCCAAACCGAGTTCTTCGACAAACTGGAAACCAAGGACGCACAGCGCGTGCGCATCAAGTTTTACGCTGGCATGAGGTTGACCAACAAGCTCGCTGCCGGTGCTCTTCTGAGTGCGACTGATTCCTAAACTAAAAATAAACATTAAGGAGATATACAAATGGCAACTGAATTAAGTCCAAACCTAACGAGCATGGGCAACACAGGGGCTTTGCGCGAGTTCTGGATCAAGGTTGAAGGATTCGGAGGATTGTCTTCCCCTGGCTCGGCGACGGTAGTCAATAGTGTGGAAAACCCCGTTTATGAGGACCTGGCTATCATAAAGGCAGAGCTCTATGTCAAAACGGGATCGGGCAGTGTGGCTACGGATCTTGACATAGGCCTTGCTGATGATGCTGATGGGAGCAATATCGGGGCTGAGCTTGCCGATGGCCTGGAGTCTGCAACCCTGGACGCTGAGGGAGTAAAAGAGTTGGGCATCGTGCGCGCGATAGATGATCCTCCGGTCCAGCCAATCTGGAAGGCAAAGGGAAATTCGGTGGATAGCTTTATTTCCACTATCCAGGGGGGCAACGTGGACGCCTCGGCCCTGGTGGCAAACCTGCTTCTCAAATGCGTCCCTGTTGTTGATATGAGCTAACGAGAAATAAGAAGGGAGGAGGAGAGATCCTTCTCCCTTCCAAAAGGAGAATGTATGGAGTGCCCACAGATTAAGTTTTCAGAGTTTAAGAAATTGACATCCTCAAAAGTCCGTGACATGAAATCGGTCGAGGTCGTATCGGATGGTGAGACATTGTTCTTTGCGATTATACCTCCCCGAAATGGCGGAATGTCTATTACAGACAACATCAAGACAACGGCCGACTACCTGGGAGCAAGAGGGAACACGGTAGGCGGTAAAATGCCCGAGGAGTTAATTGATGCCCCTGTACTCGTATAAATGCGTCGGTTGCGGAGACATTTTTGACGTGCTTTCCCCTACTATGCCTGGCAAGGATATCGTTACATGCTACAAGTGCGGGAAAGACGCCAAGAGGATCATGGCTCCCGTAAATTATACGTTTGGATGGCGACTGTCCGATGCGTCGCAAGGCAATAAAGACGAACTCGTAAGAGACATATAAAAGGAGGGGGCAGACTATGGGGAAAACATTATCGGCAATCAGGCAGATAATCCGCCAGATGCTAAGGGATGAATTTGTTTCTGGCGAGGAATACGACTTCAACGACGATGAACTCGACCTGCATATTCAAAACGTGCTTGTGGAAATATCCCAGAAACGACCGTACCAGGTTAAAGAAACTTTAACTGGCGCAGGGTCCAAAGAGCTGGATATTAGCACTATAGAAAACCTGTTGAATGATGGTATAGAGAAAGCAGAGTATCCTGTTGATAATAGCCCTCCCAAGTTTTGTAGCGGGACTGTCTTTGGCGACACTTTCAGACTGGACGATAACAGCGACACTCC
The DNA here is from genome assembly GCA_964626375.1 of uncultured Dehalococcoidales bacterium. Lineage (GTDB taxonomy): Bacteria > Chloroflexota > Dehalococcoidia > GIF9 > AB-539-J10 > M55B177. The sequence goes on from CAZVCX010000119.1 coordinate 11,241, forward strand.
GTCAACGGGAGCCTCTGTTTGCTTATATTGTCTTAAAGTGCATCAACTAACAGAGTCCTCATCTACGCTCAAGGCAGACCTGGAGAAGGTACTCATTGAAGGAGCAACTGCTAATACAGCGCTGGCGTGGGTAAACCAGTTGCGAAAAGACCTTGTAAATGCGAGGGATACGATAACATCAGCGGACACTGCCATTGGAGAAATGGATGCCAGGATTACCCAGGCTATATCAGACCTTGCCAGTGGTAGATCATTGATCAACAAAGTGAATGTTGGGAGCTCCCCTGAGAATGACTGGGCACTTTATGCCACCAGGGAGCTCTCCAATGCTACTGCAAGCCTGAACAAAGCCAATGGATACTTCCACAAGTTGACGGAGGAGTTGAACATCGGCGCCGCTATTACTCGGTACCAGAACTGGGCAAACAATCAGTTGATGCTATACCAGCGCAACTTAAAGAGCCTGTCGAAAATGAACAAAAGAATTTTTTACTAACGGAGGTAACACAATGATTAAGCAAGAGAACGCAAACTGGCACATGAAAGCCAGGCTATCTAAATACAACGAGGACATTGATAAATTTGCTCATCGGAAAACCTGGTGGGCAAAGACTTTGAAGCACTTGCCTCTCTTTTATACCTGGACGGTGGGTCGTGCGGAGAGAAAGTTTCACGATACCTTTATGCCCTATGAGATCATAGAGCAAGAGGGGAACTGCCTTCTCAACGCGGGCATTGATGAAATGTGGGACCTGGTAACGGGAGCTGTCTCCGGGGCAGACCACATCTACGACAATACCGCAGCACAGATTGGAGTTGGTGACAGCAGCACGACGGCCGCAGCTAGCCAGACAGATCTGCAAGCGGCATCGAACAAAACGTACAAGGGTGCGGACTCTGGCTATCCTACATCTGCCTCACAGAAAGCAACGTTCAAATCCAGCTTCGGCTCCAGCGACGCTAACTATGCCTGGGAAGAGTGGGTTGTAAAACAAGCTACCAGTGAGATCTGCCTCAACAGAAAAGTAGAGTCACTTGGTACAAAATCGAGTGGCACGTGGACGCTTGAGGTGGATATCACGCTTTCGTAAAAGGAGGGTTTATGGAGAGGCAAAAACCGTTTCACTCTTTAACAGAGGACCAGAAGAAAGAGAAGCTCAAAAAGGACAGCGAGTATGAAATAGCCGTGGAGAATCTATCCACGGCTTTTTATATCCAGAAACGCAAGGGGAAAGTGACTGCTCAGGAGATAGAGGATTACAAGGTGGCTAAATCCCAGTTATGGAATGATTATCTCACATGGGCAAAGGGTTACGGTCTGTACGAGACAATCACACCAGAGCAACAACT
>CAZVCX010000120.1:0-7024 GCA_964626375.1 uncultured Dehalococcoidales bacterium
TTATTGAAACCTTGTTAGCGAGGATGCCTTTCCCCATCAAGGCCATCCAGGTAGATGGAGGATCCGAGTTTCAAGACGCTTTTGAGAGAGAATGCCAGCGGAGAGATATCAAGCTTTTTGTCCTGCCACCACGCTCACCCAAACTGAATGGCCATGTAGAAAGAGCTCAAAGAACACATACAGAGGAGTTCTACGAGGTAACAGACGCCAACTTCAATATACCAGAGCTAAATCAAGCTTTGCTCAACTGGGAAAATGTGTATAATTCTATCCGTCCTCATCAAGCACTGGGTTATCTGACTCCACAGGAATTCCTCGAGCGCTATAAACAAAATTCGAAAAAGGAGAATGTGTCACTAATCATATGAACGAGTACAAGGTATTGACATGGCCCAGCAGGAGATGCCAGAATTACTACTAGGTGGGTGTCGTAGTGATGGTTAGTTGTGTGTTGTTGGTGATGACGCGGAGAATGGAGACAGGCAATGCCTGAGAATGCCGGTAACTCGAAGCCATTTTTGGAAGACGAGTCGGGGTGTGGTAGTGTGGTGGAATCTCTGAAGGGAGAAATCAGTTGGAAAAAGGTGGATGCGCTGCTGCGCGAAAGCGAGGAGGCGTATCATGCGCTGGTGAACATCTCCAGGGATGCAATATTCACCGGTGATGAAGAAGGAAGGATCGTCTTCTTAAATAGAGTGGCCATGAAGATGTTTGGCTACAGTGAAGAAGAAGCTCGAGGCCGTAATTTATTTAAACTCATTGCGTCTGCTGAGGATAGCGGTGAGATGCGGAAGAAGGTAAGGGAGCAGGAAAAACTCTATGGAGGTGAACTTTATGCTGGCCTCGATCATTTCATGGAGTTAACCGCCGCGCGCAAAGATGGCACGGAGTTCCCCATCGAGCTGTCTCTCTTCCGGCGTCGCACATCGCGGGGCTGGTGGTCGATAGCCGTAATAAGAGATGTTACGGAGCGATTGAGAGGAATAGAGGCTTTGAAGGCGAGGTTGGAATTTGAAAAAGCCATTTCTGCTATGGCTTATCCCTTTGTGCATCCTTCTGATTTTGACAAGTCCATCAAAGTTGCCTTATCGTTGGCTGGCAGAGTTAGTGAAGCGGATCGAGCTTATATCTTTCTAATTAATAAAGACGGCATTAACATAGACAATACTCACGAGTGGTGCGCTGAAGGCGTAAGCCCGCAGATAAATAATCTTCGGAACATTCCAATGGAGGATATCCCTTGGTGGATGGGGGGGCTTCGTGAGAAAGGGATCATCGACATTGAGGATGTCTCATTACTGCCACCTGAAGCTAACACTGAATGTGAGATGCTGGAAAGACAGGGTATACGGTCTCTGCTGGTGTTGCCATTGTATGCTCGAGGTAACATCCGGGGATTTATAGGTTTTGACGACGTTCGGGAGGCCAGAAAGTGGAGCGGCGAAAGTAAAACGCTCCTCGGTGTGCTTGCAGGAACCTTAGGATCTGCCTTGCATCGTTGGGAGGTGGAGGAGGAGTTGAGGGAAAACGAGAGGCGATATCGGACGATCTTTGAAAATACCGGCACAGCCATGGCCCTTGTTGAAGGAAACATGACTATCAGTCTGGCCAATGAGAACATGGCGACGCTGACGGGCTATTCCCGAGTTGAGATCGAGAACAAGAAGAAATGGACTGATTTTATTCACCCGGATGATCTGGAAATGATGAAAGAGCATCATCGGAGAAGAAGGAAGGCGAAAGACGGCGTTCCACTGCAGTTCGAGTTTCGCATGGTGGATAGAGCAGGGGGAGTAAAATATATCTACCTTACGATGGATATGATTGCCGGTACGAAAAAAAGCATCGCTTCGATGCTGAACATTACTCAGCTCAAATCTGGCGAGGAGGCATTGCGGCAGAGCGAAGAGAGATATCAGAAAATAGTCGAGGGCACGTCGGATGTTATCTTTACTCTGGATAGGGAATGTAGTTTTTCCTTTATGAGTTCACAATTCGAAGAGATTACCGGTTACCCTTGCAGGAACTTTATCGGGCATCATTTTGCCGAGGTTCTCGCTCCGGAGTATAGAGAGTCAACCATTGAGCGTTTCCGCAGAGGGCTGGCGGGAGAGAAAATATCCCTCTATGAGGTCGAGTTGCTGTTCACGAATGGCAGGAGGATCCCCGTAGAGTTGAGCATGGACTCGTTGCTGGATAGAAATGGAAAAGTTGTCGGCAGGATCGGCATTGCCCGGGATATAAGCGAGCGCAAGAAGACGCATACGCTGCTTGAGCGCTCCTTCGCTGAACTGGCGGAAACTACTTCGCGGGCGATGGCATTCCGCGATCCCTATACTGCCGATCACCAGCGGCGCGTTGCCGAGATGGCGCGCATGGTGGGGCAGAAGATGGGTCTGGGCCAGGATATCCTCCAGGGTCTGTATATCGGTGGATTGCTGCACGACATCGGCAAGATTTCCATTCCCGAGTCTATTCTCACCCGGCCGGGTGCCCTAGGTGAGGAAGAGTGGGCCCTGGTCCGCTCACACGCTAGGCGGGGTTATGAGATATTGAAGGATACCACCTTCCCCTGGCCGGTAGCCGAGATGGCGCTGCAACACCATGAGCGGCTGGACGGCTCGGGATATCCCGAAGGCATCAGCGGTGATGAGATAATATTGGAGGCTCGCATTCTGGGCGTTTGCGACGTCGTGGAATCCATGGGCTCTCACCGTCCCTATCGTCCAGCGAGGAACCAGGAAGAGGTTGTAGAGGAGATCAAAGAAGGCAGGGGTAGCAAATATGATGCTGTGGTAGTCGACATGATGCTGGAGATAATTGAGAGTGGAGAGATGGCAGAGCTGGTGGGGTAATTTTAGAAGGCTTTGAGGCGCAAAGATAGAGTTCAAAATACAATTTGAGTGGCCATAGCGTTGGATTTGTATTTTTATTTTCCCCCGTTTGCTTTTCTTGGTGATGTTGGGTGGGGGTATTTTCTTATGATGCGTAGATAGCCTTTTGCTGTGCCGTACCGATGGCTCTTAGAGCAACAGCGAAAATCTTGAGGACATTTTGCCCGGGCTTCTGCTAGAATATTGCTCTATCATGTCGATAGGTGTTTTCTTTCAGGGGTGATGGCGCAAGAGATAGAAGAGAACAATAAAAGGCATAAAAGCTCCTTGCATGATAGGAGCTCCAGGAACCTTGAGAATTTCGTAGTTCTGGCACTTAGCGAAGGTCCTCTTACGCGCGAAGATCTGTTTACCAGATTGCTGCGCACCTCTCCCCGATATGGAGCCGGAGCTCACACGAAAAGAAATAATCTCAATTACCGGGATCGCATGTTGCTGGATAGCTCTCTGGATAGTATGTTACAGCAAGGCCTGCTAACGGTGGATGAAAAAGGGGTTTGCTGTCTTACGGATGGGGGCCTCAAGAAACTATCTCTACTCAAAGGAGGCTCGGGGAATTATGCTGGCAAGCTGACCTCTTTTATGAATAGAGTGGATACGGCATGGCGCATATCGTTGCTCGTCAGTAGTTTGCTGGCGGCTTTGAAGCTGGCAACGGGTTTTATCTTCAACTGTCTGGGGCTGATGGCTGATGGATTTACTAACCTGATGGACATGCTCTCCTTGATGATGGCTTCTCTGTACGGCAGTTTCCGGAAATGGATCACTTTTTTGATAATTCTCATTATTGCGATGTTAGCAGCTGCTGCCTTTGTGTTGTACCAGGCCGTTCAGCGACTGCTCGTGCCGCAGGCGGTTGATGCGGGAGCGATAGCAATTCTGATAGTGGTTCTTTCGGGCATAGTTTGTTACATCATGTCTGTCTATCAAGGCGTGGTGGGGCGCAATTCTGGCAGTCTCTCTCTGGTAGCGCAGTCAGAGGACAGCAGGCGGTATATCCTGGTGGCGGTTATCGTGTTTGCTGGTATTATCTGTGCCCGGTTTGGAATATTCATTGTGGATGCTTTGGTGGGGTTGGCCATCGGCTTGACCATTTTGAAGTCGGCCATAGACCTGGTTGTCAGGGTATCTGGTGTAATTGGCAGGGGAGAGGATTTTATGAAGGGTCTCGGTGAAGGTTATCTCAGGACGTGGACACTTTTTATCTTGCAAGAAGTGCACAGCAAAGAAGATATCGCTTTGGAATATGAAGAGTGTTTTCGGGGGGAGGGCCTGCCCATCGCGGAATACTTCAACTTCAATCAAAAACTTGAATTTCAACGATACCTGGAGATGTTGCTGGAAAGGCTGGTCGCAGGGGGTCTGGTGTTCAGAGGGGAAGATGGTTACTCTCTAACGAGCAAAGGGAGGAATATCTTGCGCAGGGAGTTGAATTATTGTCGGTATTCCCGAGAGAGGTGAGGATAAAGAGCTTATGGTAGAACTAATGACCAAAACTCGATATCTCATGGGGATGCAATGCCCCAAATATCTCTGGACCGTTTTTCACCGGCCAGACCTGGTGGAAAAGCCCAATATCACTGCTAAGCATGCTTTTGAAGAAGGCCATATAGTGGAGGACCTGGCGCTGAAGCTCTTTCGCCGGGGTGTTCAAGTGCCGCGGAACAGCTTTAGCAGTAGCCTTGAGGAGATATCTGAGTTTCTGCGCTGGCGCGTGACTCTCTTCCAGCCGGGCATCAAGGTTGGCGATGTCTACGCCAGGGCAGATATTCTCTGCCCTTCGGGAAAGGATGAGTGGGATATAGTTGAGGTCAAGAGTTCCCCGACGGTTAAACCCGTGTACGTTGAGGATGTTGCTTTTCAAAAGCATTGCTATCAGGAGTTTGGATTGAAAATAAGGAAGTGCTACTTGATATACGTCAACAATAATTATATCAGGAAGGGAGAAATAGAACCGGCGAAGTTCTTTCGCCTGGAAAATATCACCGTGGATGTCGAGAAGGTCGGCCGGGAGGTGCCGCAGCGCAGTAAAGAATTACAGGAAACCATTGCATTGCAGAACTGCCCGGACGTTTCAATAGGGCGACATTGCAGGGAGCCTTATCCCTGCCCGGTACGCGGGTGCTGGGATTTCCTGCCCGAGGACAATGTCTTTGAGCTTCACTCTGGTATGCAAAAGGCACAGATATTGTTTAAGTTGGGAATAGTCTCCATCAAGGATATCCCGGCACATTTCCGACTCAGTAACAACCAGCAAGTACAGCGCTGGTGTGCCCTGCATGGCCAAACCTGGATAAAATGGGACGCCATTAGAACTTTCCTCAAGACGCTGCGCTATCCTTTATACTACCTTGATTTTGAGGCCTTTAGTCCGGCACTGCCGTTGTTTGATGGCACAAGGCCTTACCAGAGAATCCCTTTCCAGTTTTCTGTACGCGTGGTATGGAAGAGGGGTGCGGCGCCAGAACATCTGACCTTTCTGGCGAATGGCCAGCACGATCCGCGGCAGGAGTTGATATCCCGGCTTCGGGCAGCGCTTGGTGCGAAGGGCAGCGTTCTGGTTTATAATCGCTCTTTTGAAGAGGGGATTCTGCATGAGATGGCCCGGGACTTTCCCGAATATGAAGAATGGGCGCTTGACGTTTGCGGCAGGATGGTCGACCTGATGATGCCGTTTCGTAATTTTTATTATTACAATCCTCTACAGAAGGGGAGCACTTCATTCAAGAAGGTGTTGCTTGCTCTAACTGGCAGGGGATATGAAGAAATGGGGATAACTGATGGCGAGGCTGCCAGCACTGTCTATGAGCAGATTGCTTACGGCGATGTATCTCGCGAGAAGCGCACAGAGGTCAGAAATGAATTGGAGCGCTATTGTGGCAGGAATACCGAAGGGATGATGCTGATAGTGGAAGCTCTGCAAGGCCTGGTGAGATGAGAAAGGACTGATAATTGTTCCGGCATGCAGTTGGAAAGTCGGATTCTGTTGTGGTATCATCAAAGATGTCATTGAAGGGTAGCTAATTTGAAAGTACTTTTGGTTTATCCACAGTATCCCGATACCTTCTGGAGCTTTAAGCACGCTTTAAAGTTCATTGCCAAAAAGGCCGCTTTTCCACCTCTCGGATTGCTGACCGTGGCTGCTCTGCTCCCTGATAAGTGGAGGAAAAAGCTGGTGGATATGAACACGGAACCACTGACTGATGAAGATATCAGGTGGGCTGACTGCGTCTTTATCAGTGCCATGGTAGTGCAGGACAATTCGGCCAGGGAAGTAATTGGCAGGTGCAAGAAATTTGGAGTCAGGACCGTTGCCGGTGGTCCTCTTTTTAATGCAGGGTATGAAGAATTTGGTTTCGATGACATAGACCATCTGATATTCGGTGAGGCTGAAAATATAATGCCGGAGTTTTTACACGACCTGGAGAAGGGCTGCGCCAGGCACATTTATGCGGCTGAGGAACATCCCGATATGGTGAAGTCTCCCGTGCCGATGTGGTCGCTGGTCGATGCGAAAAAATATCAGTCAGTGAGCATTCAGTATTCGCGGGGCTGTCCCTTCAACTGTGAGTTCTGCGACATCATCGTGATGAATGGACATGTGCCGCGAGCCAAGGACAAGAACCAGATAATAGCCGAGCTGGAGTCGTTATATAATCAGGGATGGCGTGATAGCGTCTTTTTTGTCGATGATAATTTTATTGGCAACCAGCGGAAGCTAAAGGAAGAGATCCTGCCGGCAATAATTGCCTGGATGGGGAAAAAGAAACATCCCTTCTCGTTTTTTACGGAAGCATCCATAAATCTTGCCGATGATGAGGAGTTGATGCAATTAATGGCAGCAGCGGGGTTCAACAGCGTATTTGTTGGCATCGAAAGCCCCAACGAAGAAAGCCTGGTGGAATGCAATAAGATGCCAAACAAAGGTCGCGATTTGCTGGCAGCGGTTCGAACAATTCAGAACCACGGGTTCCAGGTACAGGGAGGTTTTATCGTGGGCTTCGATAGCGATCCGCTTTCGATCTTCAAAAATCAGATAGACTTCATTCAAAAGAGCGGCATCGTTACTGCTATGGTCGGTGTGTTGATGGCTCCTCCTGGCACGGCTCTGTATAAGCGTCTAAAGAAGG
>CAZVCX010000121.1:0-4751 GCA_964626375.1 uncultured Dehalococcoidales bacterium
ATGGAGGGCAATTGGGTGGAAGCGGAAACCGTGAATCGGGATATGATTGAGAGATTTCCTGCAGATGTTGAAGCATACAATCGGCTTGCTAGAGCGCTGACAAAGTTAGGGGATTTTATCCAGGCTAAGGAGACATATCTCAGGGCTTTGAGCCTTGATCCCGATAATGCAATAGCCAAAAGGAATTTGGATCGTCTGGCTACCTTGTCACAGTCTGAAGCAAAGCCACTTATCCGACAGGCTGCAAAAAATCAAGGCATTTCTCTTGATTTGTTTGCTGCGGAGATGGGCAAGGCAGGTATAGTAGAGCTTCGCAATGTTGCTTCAGGGGATATGTTGGCAAAGATGGCCACAGGAGATATTGTGCGGCTAAAGGTGGCCGAGCAGCGATTAATTGCAGCGGATGAGCAGGGTATTTACCTGGGGGAAGTGGAGCCCCGGCATGCTGCGCGGCTTATCAGGTTGATGAATGGTGGCAACCAGTATGATGCAGCTATTCTGAATATTGGTTTGGAGGGAGTGCATTTAATTGTCAAGGAGATATACCAGCATCCCAGTCAGGTTGGATGTCTATCCTTTCATGTTAAAGATGTCGCTAGTTTTCGCACTTATGCCAGGAGTATTAGCAACAAGCAAGATATTGATTCGTTGGAGAGCGAGCTAGATGAATCTGATGAAGATGAATTTAGTAAATACGATGACGATACAGGTTTAGATGGATTTACAGTGTTAAATGAAAGCCCCGAGACAAGCGATGGAGGTTAAGTTTTTATGGTGATGGAAATGGGAGTGGTAACACCTATTAATATCGAGGAAGAAATAAAAAGTTCCTATCTTGACTATGCTATGAGCGTTATTGTCTCCCGTGCATTGCCGGACGTGCGGGATGGTCTGAAGCCCGTGCAGAGGCGTGTTCTATATGCCATGAATGAATTAGGGCTACAGTTCAACACTCCTCATAAAAAGAGTGCGCGCATCGTTGGTGAAGTTTTAGGTAAGTACCACCCGCATGGAGATGCATCAGTCTATGAAACTATGGTCCGTATGGCGCAGGATTTTTCCTTGAGGTATGTTCTTGTTGATGGCCAGGGTAACTTTGGTAGCATTGACAATGATCCTGCAGCGGCCATGCGTTATACCGAAGCTCGACTTAGCCAGATTTCTAGGGAAATGCTGGTTGACATAGATAAAGAGACCGTCGACTTCGCTCCTAACTTTGATGATTCGCTCAAGGAACCGTTGACTCTGCCTGCTAGATTGCCCAACTTGCTGGTTAACGGAGCTTCAGGTATTGCTGTGGGAATGGCGACCAACATTCCCCCGCATAACTTGCGAGAGGTGTGTGATGCCATTGCTTACCTAATTGATAATCCGCAGGCTACCGTAAGTGAGTTGATGCAGTTCGTTAAAGGGCCTGATTTTCCTACTGGTGGCATCATTATGGGGACTGAGGGCATAGAAACTGCGTATGCTACAGGTCAGGGTAAAGTCATAGTTAAGGCCAAGGCTACTGAGGAGATTTCTAAGGGGGGGAGACGACAGATCATTATTACTGAACTCCCCTATCAGGTTAATAAAGCCTCACTGGTGGAGAGGATTGCCACTCTGTCCCGAGAAAAGAAAATTGCTGGTATATCTGAGGTGCGCGATGAGTCGGATCGAGAGGGAATGCGCATAGTTATCGAGCTCAAAAGGGAGGCTGAAGTCCAGCAGGTATTCAATAACCTCTATAAGAATACGCCAATGCAAACTGCCTTTTTTATTAATATGGTTGCACTGGTTGATGGGCAGCCGAAATTGCTGGGACTTAAAGAAGCCTTAACTTGCTATGTTGAATTTCGCTGTAAAGTGATTGAGAGGCGATCACGCTTCGATCTGGAGAAGGCGAGAAATAGGGCGCATGTTCTGGAAGGTTTTACCATTGCTCTAGACAACCTGGATCAAGTAATAAACATTATCCGACATTCTGAAAATGTTGATGTTGCCCGCAATAACCTGATGGAGGTTTTTCAATTCACTGTAGTTCAAGCGCAGGCTGTGCTTGATATACCTCTCCGGCGTCTGACTCATCTGGAACGCCAGCAGATAATTAATGAATATGCTGATGTTATAAAGAATATCGCCTATTTAGAGGACTTGCTGAATAATCCCCCTAAGATATTACATCTCGTTTCGCAAGATGTCGAAGAAATTAAGTCCAAATATGGTGATCTCCGGCGGACCTCAATAAATGAGGAAGAAGCAACAGAATTTAGCCACGAGGATCTAATTCCTCATGAGAACATGTTGATTAGCTTGACTGAGCAAGGTTTCATAAAGAGGATTCCTCTTGATACCTATCGTTTGCAGCATCGGGGAGGCAAGGGTGTCATAGGAATGACGACGCTTAAGTCCGATAAGGTAAAACATATTTTAATAGCTGATACGCATGATGAGATACTCTTTTTTACCGGCGAAGGCAAAGTCTACTCCCTTAAGTGCTATGAGATCCCGGTGAAATCCTCTCGGGGTGGTAAGGGGCTCGCTCTGGTCAACATTTTGCCTATTAGCTTGAAAGATAAGATAACATCTCTGGTTGTTGTTGCAAGTTTGAAAAGAAAAGAAAGTATGAATTCGGAAGGAGAGGCTTCTTCCGAGGGATTATTTTTATTACTGGCTACGCGAAATGGTTTGGTGAAGAAAACCCCAATGGCTAAGTTTGCTTCAGTTAGAAGAAATGGAATCATGGCAATGTCACTCAGGGCTGATGATAGCGTGGTCTCGGTAAAGATAGCCTCTAACGCAGATGAAATTATGCTGGTAACTCAAAATGGCTATGCGATCAAGTTCAATGTTGGCAAATTACGATCTGCTTCTCGGACTAGCGGAGGCGTTCGTGGCATCCGCATCAGTGATGATCATGTAGTGGGAATGGATGTTGTCCCCGCTGATAGTAGTGTAGATGAAGCAAAACAACACCAACTTCCTCTTGAAGTTGGTGGTCGGAATAAGGATGATAATCTTTCCACTTACCATCTGCTTGCGGTAACTGACAGGGGTTTTGGTAAATTAACTCCAGTGAGACGTTACCCTGTGCATAATAGAGGAGGCAAGGGTCTGCGCATGTATCGCATTAGTGATAAAACGGGTAAGGTTGTGGCATCAAAAGTTGTTCGGCATCATGGATTTCTGATGTTGCTTTCTGCTAAAGGCAATATAGTCGGTATTCCTATGGATCAGGTTCCTGCTCAGCGCAGGAGCAGCCGGGGGGTTCATCTGATGGCAGTGGGTGAGAGTGATGAAGTAATTTCTATCGCTACCTTTGATTCATAAAAGAAGGCATGATTTGCTCATAGCTCTTCCCATTGTTAAAATAGAGGTAGGAGCAACATGTCAGGACACTCAAAATGGTCGCAGATTAAGCGGCAGAAAGGGGTAACAGATGCTCGTCGTGGGCAGCTGTTTACGAAACTTGCCAGAGATATCATAATGGCAGTGAGGGAGGGAGGAGCCAACCCCGATAGCAATTTTCAATTGAGGCTTGCTGTTCAGAAGGCCAGGGATAACAATATGCCCTCGGATAATATAGAGAGGGCTTTGAAGCGTGGTAGCGGTGAGGGAGAAACGTCCGATCTGGTTGAAATTATCCTGGAAGGTTATGGCCCCAGTGGAATTGCAGTCTTGGTACAGGCCATGAGCGATAAGCGTAACAGGACAGTTCAGGAGATAAGGCACGCCTTTACGCGCTACGGTGGCAGTCTGGGGGAGGCTGGTTGTGTCTCATGGTTATTTGAGAACAGAGGAGTAATTAGTGTAGAAGGCGATGGCTCAAATGCTGAGGAGATAGAATTAAAGGCTATTGATGCAGGTGCTGAAGATACCAAGGTAGATAATGGACTCATCGAAATATATACTATGCCTGAAGATCTGGAAAAAGTGAGACAGGCTCTGGAAGCGGATGTAAATATTGTTTCCACTGAAACTAGCATGAGGCCTAAAACTACAGTATATCTGGATGATGAGCGTAAGGCGGGACAGGTTTTGAATTTTCTTGACGCACTTGAAGAAATGGATGACGTTCAGCGCGTTTTCTCTAACGTTGATTTCCCTGATAGCGTTTTAGAAAAACTACACAGCTAGCTATGCGCGTTCTTGGTATTGATCCGGGGACCAGGAAGTTAGGCTATGGCATAGTGGAAGATGATGGTGCGTTGAGAGGTGTAACATGGGGTGTGCTAGCCGTGGCTCAGCGACTTTCTCTAGAGGAGCGATTGCGCATTCTGTATGTCAGACTGTGTGATGTAATCCTGGAATACACGCCTCAAGAAGTAGCGATTGAGGATCCCTTTGTAGGGAGAAATGTGCGTTCAGCATTTGCTCTTGGCAGGGCACAAACTGTGGCCATTCTTGCAGCGGTAAACATGGGATTGGATGTTGGTTATTATTCTCCTGCCCTAGTTAAACAGCAAGTAACTGGCTATGGCAGGAGTGATAAGCAGCAAGTGCAGGAAATGGTCAGACTGCAACTGGGACTTCCCGAATGCCCTCATCCTAGCGATGCTGCTGATGCTCTGGCTATAGCTATATGTCATATTCAGCAAAGTTACCTGCACGGCTGGTTGAATAGTAAAGGCATAGTATGATTGTAAGCGTGGATGGGGTTCTTCAATATAAAGGGCATGATGGGGCTATCGTTCGTGTGGGGGATGTTGGGTTGTGGATACATAGCTCAAGTTCAACTCTGAATCACTTGGCATCTGTTAATAGTAAGA
>CAZVCX010000122.1:0-12295 GCA_964626375.1 uncultured Dehalococcoidales bacterium
CTGGTCAATCAGCTTGTCAGTTGCCGCTATCTGGTTTTTCAGGGGCGTCTAGCTATCTGCATAGCCGAGCAAATCAAGCACAGGTTTGATAAATTCTTCTTCTGTCTGGGCTTCATTGAGACCGGGCAGTATTGATTTCTTGGCTTCGTATAATGTCAGAAGCTTGCTGCGGAAATTTTCCAGCTCCTCACTAACATTCCATTCTTTCCATTCAGGCAGGCGCTCCTGCAAGAAGTGGTCAGAAAACAAGCCCCGATTCTGGAATAATCTACTAGCTGATGTTGGTTCTTTCTGCGTCATGAAATCTACTCACTAATGTCTAATATCGCTATCGCCTTTTCTATAAACTTGTCCGCCGATGCAATAACCGCCTTGGCTCCAGCCTGAGAGAAATCAGATTCATAGTCAGCAGCTTCACGAAGGCTCATTGCATTAAGAAAATCGCGTACTAATTGCGCATCCATTCTTTTGCTATCTGCAAAAATGGCTCTCAATGCTACTGCCAGGCAGTAATGGCTCTTTTCACGATATCCTTCAGAGAAAACAAGAGCTCTAGCTACGTGGAACATGGCATAATAGGCCTGTATAGTCGACCATTTGTAACGCCCATTATCATGACCAGCTTTCGCATCAAAGAGATCACTTCGAGCAACCGAGATTTCCTTCTTGACCATATTTTCCCCTTTGGCAAAAGGAATGATCTTCTTATTATCCAGGCACTGTTTAAACTCTGGGTTCATTAGCAACCTTTTCCCACAGTTCTATTCCATTTTCGGCCTCGTCCAGAAAGGTGCGCTCCATCTCGCCACTCTCCATCAATTCCACGGGTGTCTTAATAACTGGTTGAATATGTATACTCTCGTATCCGCGCGGAAACCTATAGCTGACGATAGAATCAGACACCTTTTGTTTGTCATTTGACACAATAAATAAGTCCATATCACTCTCGGAGGTATCCGTTCCCTGAGCACAACTTCCATATAGAACCACGCGGTTTGATATCGCTTTTAAGGCTTCTACCAATGGCTCAACCAGCAAAAGGTTGATGATTTTTTTGAGTTCCGGGATAACGGCATTTTTTGAATTAACGGAATAAAAATACATCTTCCCCTCTTTTCTTCGTCTAACAACCCCCGCAGTAAACAACTCATTCAAAGAGCGATTTGCCGAACCGGCAGATATTTCGAGATTACGGGCCACTTCCCGTTCATAAAACTCCTGGTCTGAAAACTTTATAAGTAAGCTTAATACCTTCTGCGTATTTGTCGCTATGATATGCGGATGCAACATTTCATTGCTCCAATTATTGAATATATGCTCATTATAATGAGCAATACTACAGAAGTCAAGAGTTGCATTGTCATACAAGTAAAATTAAGGCGAAAAAGAAGCTGTTGGAAAACAAATTAGCAGCAAAGACTGGCTACGTATAGTATGGGAAATCCGAAAAGACTGGTCTTTTGGTTTCAAAAGCTGGAGCCAGCGATAGGATTCGAACCTACGACCGGCGGTTTACGAAACCGCTGCTCTACCCCTGAGCTACGCTGGCCCACCATCGTGATCTTGGCCCTTCTCAAATTCCCCATCAACAGAATCTTTGCAGGCAACGCCACACTCCCTTCCAAGCATCGCTTATTATATGCGAATAGGCGTTCATGGTAAAGATCACTCAGCACAATTCTATATTCTCTAAGGTAGAGTCCTTCGCCAGGTCAGAAAGTCTTTGACAAAAGATGCATTATATATTATAGTAGCTAAACCTAATGCTGATGAAAGATGTTGTTGCTGCCGGCTTTAAGCTGCGAATAGATGCCACAGTCCTCCCCTTGAACGTCGTAAAGAACTAACGTTTCCGCTGTTATATCCCCTGTTTTTTGTGCGGGGGTCTTGTTTGTTGTTATGAGCGTTAAAATCAGATCGGAAAATCTAACGAAAATCTACGGTGATCATCCTGATGAAGCGCTGGAACTGCTGAAACAGGGGCATACCCGCGATGAAATACTCAAAGAAACAGGACAAACGATAGGTGTTTACAATGCTAGTTTTGAAGTCAACGAAGGCGAAATATTTGTCCTGATCGGGCTATCCGGCAGCGGAAAATCATCTCTCATACGCTGCCTTAATGGGTTGAACAAGCTAACCAGCGGATCATTATGGGTAGATGAATATGCAATCCACGAGATGGATGAGAAACAACTCCGCAAGCTGCAGGGCGATAAAATGAGCATGGTCTTCCAGCACTTTGCCATCTTACCCAACCGCACCATCCGTGAAAACGTCGGTTTCGGCCTCGAGATAAGGGACATTCCTAAGGAAGAACGCTACAGGCGTACCCAGGAAGCGCTGCACACCGTCGGGCTGGAAACATGGAGCGACAAGATGCCCGGTGACCTCAGTGGTGGTATGAAGCAGCGCGTTGGCCTGGCCCGCGCCCTAATCATGAACTCGGATATCCTGTTAATGGATGAGCCCTTCAGCGCTCTGGACGCCCTGATTCGGAGTGAAATGCAGGAAGAGTTAATAAACCTACAACATGAGATTAAGAAAACCATTGTATTCGTTACCCACGACCTTGATGAAGCACTGCACCTCGGTGACAAAATCGCCATTATGAAGGATGGTAACATTGAGCAGATGGGAACATCCGAGGAAATTTTGTCTAACCCTGCTAACGAATACGTAGCCAATTTTCTGCAGAGCGTGGATGTTTCCAAGATCCTCGTAGCCGAAAACCTCGCCAGAAAGCCGAAGGACGTGTTGCGCGAAACAGATGGAGTTATGCTTGCCTACCACAAGTTCGATAGAGTCGATGATGAATACATGTTTGTCCTGAGAAGCAACCATACTCTGAAAGGAATCGTCTTTCTTGATGATATATTGCTGCTGCGCAAGCAGAAGGAACACAGCATTGAACCAGCTATCAAGGAGGCCATGTATGTGAACGGGTCAGATGTCTTACAGGATATCTATCCGGTCCTACAAAATGTGGAAAGGTCTGCAGCCGTAATTGACGACAAGGGAAAGTTTATAGGTGAAATAACCAGGAGAGGAATAATCACAGGTCTGGCTGAGCGAAGAGGAGCAGATTAGTTTTGCTACTAGAAATACCCAAATTGCCCCTCGGTGATATAGTAGAGCAGTTTATCAACTGGCTGGTTGATAATTTCGCCTTTATTCTGGACGCTATATCATTCGCGCTAAAAAATGCCACTGGTGGGCTGGTAGACTTCCTGCTAATCTTCCCTCCGATAGTTCTCATTGTAATTATTGCACTGATACTGTGGCTGACAACCACGCGCAAAATAGCCATATTCAGTGCCCTCGGACTATTTCTCATTTACGACTTGCAATTATGGGACGTCCTGATTGAAACGTTCATACTTATACTGATCGCAGTTATTATCGCGCTGATCATCGGTATCCCCGTCGGAATCTGGATGACGCGCAGCAGCACCGTGGAAAAGATCGTCCACCCTATTCTGGACTTCATGCAGACCATGCCTGCTTTTGTATACCTTATCCCTGCGGTCATGCTTTTTGGTATCGGCGTCGTGCCAGGGCTGTTTGCCACCATTATCTTCGCCATGCCACCACCCGTACGGCTAACCTATCTTGGCATAATGCAGGTTCCTGAAGATGTTAAAGAGATGGCACAAGCCTTCGGCGCGAACGATTTACAGGTACTGACAAAGGTAGAGCTACCGCTATCGCTGCCGAGCCTGATGGCCGGCGTCAACCAGTGCATCATGCTCGGCATCTCCATGGTGGTCATCGCCGCAATGATTGGTGCAGGAGGGCTGGGTGCCGAGGTCATGCGCGCAGTCAGCAGAATTAACATTGCCCTCGGCTTCGAAAGCGGTTTAGCTATCGTAATTTTAGCTATGACGCTGGATTCCCTTGGCCGTTTTCTCGGAGGTGGTCGCGATTCCTTTTTAAGTAGCCTGATTAAGAAATTCAAAACTCGTTCTACAAATGAGCAAAGGGGGTGATATTTTTATTGTAAAGGTTAGTCACAAATTATTGTTTAGATCATTCTAAGGAGGTATTTATGTTGTCTAAAAGAAAATTGCTTATTACAATCCTAGCATCGCTTATGGTACTTTCCATTGGGTTAACGGCAGGTTGCAGTACACCAGCCGAACCAAACCCGGATGAAAAAGGTACCATTGAGTTTACTTACTGCCAGTGGGCTTGCGCTGAAGCCGAGACCCACATCGCCGAGGCCGTACTCGAGGACATGGGGTATGACGTAGAAAAGTCGGTGGTGGAAGCCGGCATAATGTGGACCTCGGTGGCCAACGGTGACTCGGATGTTTTTACTACAGCATGGCTCCCCTACACTCATGAATCCTACTGGGCAAAGTACCAGAACGACGTAGAAGATCTGGGTTCCATTTTCGAAGAGGCTGTACTTGCCATAGTCGTACCCAGCTATGTTACCATCGATTCTCTTGCTGAAATGAAGGACTACGAAGAAGAATTTGACGGTAGAATTGTTGGCATTGATCCCGGTGCAGGTATCATGCAGCATACTGCCGAAGACACCATGCCTGCATACGGCCTGGAAGACTGGACACTGGTTGAATCCAGCGGAGCGGCCATGACCGCTGAACTCGGTAGCGCCATCGACAAGGGCGAATGGATTGCCGTTACCGGCTGGGCACCCCACTGGAAATTCTTCAAGTGGGATCTCAAAATGCTGGAGGACCCGGAACTGACTCTCGGTGAGCAAGAGGAAATCCGCGTTATTGCCAGAAAAGGATTTAGCGAAGATTTTCCCGAAGCCGCCCAGATGTTACGGAACTTCCACATAACTGCCGAGCAGCTTGGTGAAGTCATGTACATGATCAACGTAGAAGATATAGATCCTGAAGAGGCAGCGCGAACATGGGTTGACGCTAACCAGGATGTCGTCAGCCAGTGGATTCCATAAAAACAAATAGATAAATTGGATACACCAAAATGCAAAATGAATCCCCGAATAAATCTTCGGGGATTCATTTTTATCCTACAGGATATAAATCTCAATGCAACGAAAGTTCAGCCATCAACCCAATATCTGAGCGTCATCTCCACGGGGTGGACCAGATCGGATTTTATCCAAATTGAATAGGGGTAGCTCTCTGGCGCCTCGAACTCTATCTCGGAACCGTTTTTGATATCAGCATATTCCTTATACTCATAAGATATAAGGCAATAATCACAATGGCACACTTCAGTAGCGGGGCCAATTAACGCTGTCGCTGTAACATCCTCTGAATTCAGAACAAACTGCACATTCAATATTTGCCCCTCTTCCAAACTCAAAGTGAAAGATTCGCTGAGTTGCTCGGACAACATAACAGTCTCTTCCTGCCAAATAGGCTGGGAACATCCTGCAAGAGGGATACATGCCATTGAGATAATTATCATATAAATTACTGCATCCCTAACATTCTTCATTTCTACTGCCGCCATCCTTATGATACAGCCATGCTCTCCACCAGCATTGTAACCTCCATTTCAGCCAGCGACAAGTAGCTAAGTAATGCCTTACTAATGGAATCTCATAGCTGGTCTTCAACAGGATCAAATGACCACCGTCGTGGAACTTGAGCGCGATGCATTATGCATAGACCTTAACCGCTGACGCTCAGTTAACAATTTCTTGCGCAACCTGATGCTCTTGGGAGTCACTTCAACCAATTCATCATTGTTGATAAAATCCAGCGACTGCTCCAAGCTCATTTTTAGAGGAGGCGTCAGCTTTATGGCGATATCAGAGGTAGAAGCACGAATATTAGTTTGCTTCTTTTCTTTGCACACGTTGACAGCTATATCCTGGCCTCGAGAATTCAGCCCTACTATCATACCCTCATAGACCTGTGTACCAGGTTCAATAAAGGTAACACCCCTGCCCTGAGCGTTATTCAAACCATAGGTTAGAGCTTGACCTTCCACTGCTGCCACCAACGCCCCACTGCGCGTTGAATCGATATCCCCCAGCCATGGCTCATAACCAAGGAACAGGGTATTCATAATTCCTTCCCCACGAGTAACAGTCAGAAAGATGCTGGAGAAGCCAATAAGGCCTCTGGTTGGAATACGATATTCAAGATGCACATTGCCTTGCTCATCGCTGCTCATATCGGTCAGCAAAGCTCGCCGCTTGCTTAGAATCTCCGTTAGCGCTCCAACGCATACATCCTTGGTATCAAGAACAAGACATTCTACAGGCTCAATGAGCTTGCCATCAACCTCTTTAGTAATGGCTTCCGGTCTGGAGACTTCGAATTCATATCCTTCCCGGCGCATAGTCTCAATCAGTATAGATAGATGCAGTTCTCCTCTACCAGAAACAAGAAAGATATCCGAACTATCCGTATCCTGGACCCTGAGACTAACATTAGTCTCCAACTCCCTGTACAACCGCCCGCGCAGATGGCGAGAAGTACAGAAGCGCCCTTCTCTACCAGCAAACGGCGAAGAGTTCACTCCAAAGGTCATCTTCATTGTGGGCTCAGCTATATCAATGCCCGGTAGGGATTCAGGGCATAAAGGGCTGGCAATAGTATCTCCAATGTTTATCTCTTCTAGTCCGGACACAGTTACAATATCGCCTGCCATAGCTTCTGGTACTTCAATAAATTCAAGTCCATAGCAGGTAAAAATATGAGCAATATCATAGCTTGTTACAGATCCACCGCCTCTCATAACAACTACAGAATCACCAGGAGCCATTTTGCCCCGGCGTATCCTGCCAATAGCAAGCCTTCCCTTATAGTTATCATAATCCAGGCTGGAGACCAACATTTGGAGAGGTCCGTCCTCAACTACGGGTGGCGGCACTTCTCGCAAAATACACTCGAATAGAGGAACTAGATCCTTGCCACTGACCCCCTCTTCCATTGAGGCTGTGCCATTCTTAGCACTGACATATAGTACAGGAAAATCAAGCTGCTCCATGCAGGTAGCCAATTCCAGAAAGAGATCCTGCGTCAAGCTGACCACCTCAGCCACCCGTGATCTTTCCCTGTCTACTTTATTTATTACCACAACAAGCTTTAACTTCCTCTTCATAGCTTGGCGCAATACAAACTTTGTTTGAGGCATGGGACCATCAATAGAATCCACCAGCAGCAAACATCCATCAGCCATGTTCATCACCCTCTCCACTTCACCTCCAAAATCGGCATGCCCCGGCGTATCTATAATGTTTATCCTGACGCCTTGATAAGTCAGGGCCGTATTTTTCGCCAGAATGGTAATCCCCTTCTCGCGCTCTAGCGGGTTGCTGTCCATTATCAGTTGCCCCACCTGTTCATTATCCCGAAAAATCTTGCTCTGTTTGAGCATGGCATCTACTAGAGTCGTCTTGCCATGATCCACATGGGCAACTATAGCTATATTCCTTATATCATCTCGATAGCTCTGAACCAACTTTACTCCTTTAGCATACACCTTCCCTTCAATCTCCCGATTATGGCAATCATCTACATCTAGAGCCACAACAAGAGATCCTTCTATAAAAAGGGGAGGAGCAACCATAACCTCAAGGACAAATGGTATCTCACAGGTAAGACTTTGCTTACCGTCGTGGTTATTATAACCTTTCGAACAACACTTTGAGAAATACTAACATCCACTCTCCACCACCATCGATACAACACAGAAGATGATAATATAGCTTCAATGCCAGCAGAACAAAGATAGGCCTATTTGACGGAGATAGGCAAATGAGATAGGCTATAAGGCTAAGCTTAATTCAGGAGAACTGCTATATGTTTTGCCGCGGCATCCGGGGAGCTATTACCGTTTCAACAAACGACAAGCGAAGTATTCTAGACGCGACAGGGAAGTTACTTAAAGAGATGGTACGCGCCAATGAAGTTATACCGGAGAACATATCTGCTATCATCTTCACTACCACTTCTGATTTAAACGCCGAATTTCCCGCAGCAGCAACGCGCGAAATAGGATGGACTCAGCAAATGGCTTTGCTTTGTGGGCATGAAATGAATGTACCGGGTAGTTTGCCCCATTGTATAAGAGTTTTAATGATGGTGAACACAGAAAAGAAATTTGAAGATATCTCTCACGTTTACCTTGAAGAGGCAAAACAGTTGCTGGTGAGCAAAACATCTTCGCCAGGAGGCAAAAGTTGATCGTAGTCATGAAAGTCGGCTCCAGCCAAAGTGAAATTGATGGAGTCATTAAGCGAATCAAGGAACTCAATTTAGGAATACACCTATCACAGGGAGAAGAACACACTATCATCGGAGTCCTGGGGCAGACTTTCCCGGAACTTCAGGACATGTTGCGCCTGCTCCCCAATGTAGAAGATGTTATCCCTATAGGCAAACCATACAAGCTCGCCAGTAAGGAATTTCATCCTCAAAATACCATCGTAAAAGTGAAAGACGTCGTTATCGGAGGAAATGAGATAGTCGTCATGGCAGGCCCATGCGCCGTAGAAAACGAGGATCAACTTTTGAGCACCGCGCGCGAAGTTCAGGCAGCTGGCGCCAATATACTCCGTGGAGGTGCTTTCAAACCAAGCACTTCTCCTTACAGCTTCCGCGGGCTGGGATTGGAAGGGCTAAAAATGCTTGCTAAAGCCCGAGAAGAAACGGGTATGCCCGTTATTACTGAAGTAATGACACCCGGGGACGTAGATGTAGTGGCCAGTTATGCTGACATACTCCAAGTTGGCGCACGCAACATGCAGAATTTTTTCTTGCTTGATGAAGTTGGGAAAATAAAAAAACCGGTGATGCTCAAGCGTGGATTGTCATCTACCATACAGGAATGGCTACTGGCAGCAGAATATATCCTGTCACAGGGGAATGAACAACTAATTCTCTGTGAGCGTGGAATTAGAACCTTCGAAACCGCTACGCGCAACACTATGGATATCAGCGCCATCCCCATCATCAAACTACAAAGCCACCTGCCCATTATCGCCGACCCGAGCCACGCCACAGGCCAATGGAATCTGGTATCCCCTGTCGCGCTGGCATCAATAGCCGCCGGAGCCGATGGGTTAATGATAGAGGTTCATCCCGATCCCAATTCAGCTCTTAAGGATGGTGCTCAATCTCTCACGTTCGATAATTTTCAACATCTCATGACCAGCCTAAAACCAATAGCTCAAGCTATAGGAAGAAAACTGTCCTCAGGAGGAATATAAATTAAGCTCTGAACTCCAATGAGCATTGAAGAAGAGCTGATCAGGCTGGTCCCCCAAAAAGAAACTGCTCTTACTGTTGGCGTCTTTGATGGCGTTCACATGGGGCATCGTTATCTTCTCAACTTGGTAAAACGACAAGCTCAACAAGATAACTTGCTCAGCGGCGTAGTCACTTTCAAGAATCATCCACAACTGGTGGTCCATCCACAAACTCAAATACCTTTCCTGTGTACTGTGGAGGAAAGAGTCGAACTAATCAAGGAAATGCATGTGGATCTAGTAGCTGTTCTCTCGTTTACCCCCGAAGTGGCCCAGATGCAGGCACAGGAATTTCTAGCTCTACTGAAAAAATATCTTAAAATGCGCCATCTTGTAATTGGCCCTGATTTTGCCCTGGGCAAAGAGAGAAAAGGCAATTTTAACCTTATCCGTGAGACAGGAGAAAAAAGTGGGTTTAGCGTCTCAAGTACACCGCCCTTTTTTCTTGGCAATGACATGGTTAGCAGTACTTGTATCCGCAGCGCATTATCCCGAGGTGAAGTAGGCATAGCGGAAAAGTTGCTGGGACGTCGCTTCTCACTAACAGGCGAGGTCGTTACCACAGACAAGCGTGGCCATTCCCTTGGATTCCCTACTGCCAATCTCAGCCTATCTCCGGAAATGTTGTTGCCAACCGATGGTGTCTATGCCACCATAGCTCAAATAGCAGGAAGCAGTTTTGCCTCCGTAACTAATATAGGCATCAGGCCTACTTTCAATAGCAACAAAAGAACTATAGAAACTCATCTGCTAAATTATGACGGCGATTTATACGGGCAGAAAGTCAAGCTGGAATTCGTACAGAGGCTAAGAGAAGAACACCGCTTTAACTCAATAGCTGAGCTAAAAGCCCAGATTGAGAGAGATATCGAGAATACAGAGGCAATTTTATGCAAAAAGTGAATGGCTCCCATTTCGATTTCATTTTGAAACGTGGCGTGGCAGAGATTATCAGCGAGACAGAACTATCAAAGCTGATGAAATCAGGCCGGAATTTAAACTTGAAGCAGGGATTTGACCCCAGTGCACCCGATATACACCTCGGGCACGCCGTCGGCCTAAGGAAGCTGCGCCAGTTTCAGGAGATGGGACACAAAGTCATCCTCATCGTAGGCGACTGGACAGCAAGGATAGGCGACCCAAGCGGACAATCTACCACGCGCCCTATGCTTTCCCAGGAACAAATAGAGTTTAACGCCCAAACTTATCTAAAACAGTTCTTCCGTGTGGTAGATAAAGACAGAACCGAGGTGAGATGGCAAAGTGAATGGTTCGGTAAATTTACTCTAGATGAAGTCATTAAACTCACCAGCAAATTTACTATAGCCCAGATACTGGCCAGGGAAGACTTCAATAACAGATACCGTTCAGGAAATCCCATTTCACTGACCGAGATGCTTTATCCACTGCTCCAGGCCTATGATTCAGTAGTAATTCATGCCGATGTAGAATTCGGAGGCATAGACCAGAAGTTCAATTGCCTTCTGGGAAGAGAATTACAACAATTCATGGGGCAAACGCCTCAACAAGTATTTCTCGTTCCTCTGCTAGTCGGAACCGATGGCACAATGAAAATGAGCAAGAGTTTGGGGAACTACATCGGTATCACAGAACCCTCCCAAGAAATATATGGGAAGGTAATGTCAATTCCTGATTCCATGATCATTGATTACTTCAATCTCGTAACGGATTTACCCGACATGGAGATAGAAGAATTTCAAGAACAATTGAACTCCCTCACAGTTAATCCTATGATCCTCAAGAAAAGACTGGCGCGAGAGATCGTGACACAATTTCACGACAGCAGTTCAGCGGCCCAGGCGGAAGCTCACTTCACAAGGGTATTCCAGGAGAGAAAAACTCCAGAGGAAATATTTGAATGTTTCTTTCCCCACACACCTGTGGAAACCGACTTATGCCAGGTTGACATTGCGCCAACACTCATAAAAGAAGGATTAATTAAAAGCCAGGGAGAATTAAAGCGGCTGCTCGCTCAAAATGCTATTTCGCTCAATGGCGAAAGGATAAATAGTAAAATCCTAAACGTCCGTCATGGCAACATTTTGAAGATAGGAAAACGCAATTTTGTTAAGATATTACTAAAATAAAGGAGATAGAGAAAATGCAATTACGCATTCCAGGCCCAACACCATGCCCTCCTGAATCCCTACAGGCACAGGGAAAGCAGATGATAAATCACAGAGGCGAAGAGTTCAGCTCGCTGTTGAACTCAATAACGGATAAAATGAAAAAAGTCTTTCAAACCAAGGAAGACGTGCTCCTGCTCACGTGCTCGGGCACGGGTGGCTTGGAGGCAGCTATTGTCAATACTCTGTCACCTGGAGACAAGGTTCTCTCCACATCCGTTGGAGTCTTTGGAGACCGCTTTGCCGAAATAGCCAGCCAATATGGTGCTAACGTAGTCCGCCTCGGAGGAGAATGGGGGAAACCTGTCGATCTCGAGGCTCTCAAGAAAGCACTGAAAGCAGATAAGAGCATCACAGCAATATTAACTACACACAACGAAACGTCCACGGGAATAACCAATGACATCAAGGAAATAAGTACTCTGGCCAGGGAATTTGATAAGCTTTTACTCGTTGATTCTGTATCAGGGCTAAGTTGCATCGATCTTCCAGTAGATGAGTGGCAATGCGATGTAGTCATCTCTGCATCGCAAAAAGGCTGGATGGTGCCACCAGGACTGGCCATGGTCAGCGTAAATGAGAAAGCATGGCAGGCATATGCTAAAGCAAAAATGCCACGCTATTACATGGACTTCGGCAAAGCCAAGGATTACCTGGAGAAGGGACAGAACCCATGGACTCCTGCAATTTCTCTTTGCTTCTCTTTGGATGCTACTCTGGATCTCATATTGGAAGAAGGATTGAAAAATGTGTTTGCTCGACATGCTCGAGTAGCCCAAATCGCCAGGGATGGAATAAAAACTCTGGGATTACCTCTATTTGCCCAAGAAGACCATGCCTCCAACACAGTTACGGCCGTCAAGCCTCCTGACAACATAGATGTCACGGGACTCGTTAAACTGCTCAAGGAGGAATACGATGTTATCCTGGCCGGTGGGCA
>CAZVCX010000123.1:0-3031 GCA_964626375.1 uncultured Dehalococcoidales bacterium
CAGTGGTCTGAGTAAGAGGCGGCATTGCAATTTTTGCGTGTCCCTGCTTGCCAGAGAATGTTAGAGGCATACCTGCGATGATACGCCCCTTTTTTCTAAGGGTTAGAATTTTAAAGCTACCCGGACACACGGCCTTGAGCCACCATGAGCGGCAGAAGATACAGCCTTGGGGAGATACATCTACAAATGCATCCCATTCTTCAAGTGAATCATCTGGTTGTAAGATTTCTATATCGTAAATCGATTTTGCCATTTATAAACATGCGTTTCCTCTGCTAGTTTCTCTTTCCAAAGTATCCACCATAGAAATTTCAAGCAGTAGCCGTCTCCAATGATTTTTGAATCCATTTTAAGGTGAGCGCTGTTAGAAGCAATATTATTTTTTTCGACTGTAAATTTGCCTTTAGATATACCTTGCTCCCTCAGAAAGGCATATATTTCCGACTTGGCGTAGAGGAAAAGCCCCCTTCTGTGGTAATCTGGATCTGTCCGGGAGAATCCTAACCATGCTTCATTCCGCCAATCTATCGCGAGAGGGAATGGGTCTACGTCGTTTCTAGCCTCTTCACTCAAAGCGACATATGTCCTGTGAGCAAGATTACGGTTAACGAAAATGCACAATGCAATAGCTCCTCGTCTAGTTCTCTTCTTGAGAGCGTCTATGTCCCAGGACGAAAAAGTGAATCCATTATTAACTAGCTCATCGAATCCCTGTGCCGTAGAGAGGATCTCCAAACTTACATTTTGTACCTTGGGCATAAAACGAGGTCCATTCAAATCATTCTCATAAATATAGTAAGTATTATAACTGAAAGAGAAAAACCCCTTTAAGAACATAAGCGCTGCTTGAATGAAGGGAACAATTCCCTCCTCTTGCAGAATGTCCCTTCCTCTTCTGAACAATGTATCTACCCTAATTGTCCCCATTCTGCTCTTTTAATCCAATTATCTAATGTTTCTCTCGATATGTGAGCCCTTGCTTCTTTATTAGGATCAATCATTTCCTTCGTTATTTCAAAAGCTAAATTTGCAATTTTCTTTAGCAGGATATTCTGCCAGCTAACCTCGTAGAATAGCAAGTAGCTGCTGGGGGGTGAACAGATTTATATCTTTATTCATCTGCCGTGGTGATAAATTGACGGCCAGTTTCGGTGGATATCCAGTTGTATTTTGAGGGCTTCCTCAATCCTGGGCATATCTTCCTGAGAAAGAATGTCCGCGCGGTGAAAGAGCCGTGTCTTGCTGATATTAGCCAGTTGGCCAGTCATAGCCTTATTTTACTATAAGCTCCGGATGATTCTTTTTTAGCCATTCAGTCACTACGTCATGAAGTTCCTGTGCCAGGGCAATTATTTCTATCACTTCCTGTTCCGAAATCATGCCAATCATCTCATAATCGGTTATATTCCGTTTGTGGCGGAACTTATTGAATTTCTTGATCAACTTGATATCCTGCTGCAGGGTAAAGGCCAGGGATTGAATAGTCCAGTAGTGGTTACCTTCACCAGATGTTCGATAACCACTGGCGGCCAAAGCGGCTTTAGCTGCCATGAGCGCAGCGTTGTATGCAGTGGTAAATCTCCTATCAGTGCTGAGTACTTCTGCCCTGGCATCCGCCATATCGCGCTCAAATACAGCAAAAAACTGCTCAATCTCTTGCTGACTGGTTGAATGAGTCTTTAGTCGGCCTTCATTTAGCCAGTCTTGCAAGCTCATCTTCATCTCCTATAAGAAATAGCTTTTCGCTATCAATCATGGCCTTTACGAAGTGCTGGTTATCTCTCACTTTCTGCTTAAACTCAGCAATTGGATAGACAACCGGATTTATCTCTCGCCCCAGTTTTTCTTCCGACGAGGAAAGAAGGGAAACCACATCTCCAAAGGAGATAGCGCCAACTACCATAATGTCTATATCGCTGGTTTTGGTTTCATTGCCGCTGGCTATTGAACCAAAGATAAAAGCGACCTTGATGCACCCGGTATATGGCGCCAGGGCCAGGCGCAAGACATCCACCACGCCCGTGGTCTTAACAATAAGTCCATGAAGCTCATCGTAAACAGGGCTTTTCCTGTTTGCCTGGTAATATTTTTGTTTCCCTTCTTTAGCTGAAACAAGAATGCCTGCCTTATCCAGGCGCATAAGCTCACGGCTTACGTTTGTTGAATCTTCTCTCAGTAAACCAGTGAGCTGGCGAACAAAATAGCGTTCATCAGGATGAGTGTATAGCCACCCCAGTACTTTTACCCTGAGTTTTGATCCAAAAATCGTCTCTAACATTGCTTCCCGGATAACGCAGTCATTTTTACTACTATTGCAGTATTTTATACTGCATAATTACTGAAGTCAATAATGATATTACTTAACGCTTTCTATTTTCCTGCAGCATCACACGCTAACTCTTCGAACCGTGCATGGCCACCTCCTCTGTATTTCCAGATAGAAGTTGAAGTATATTGTCAGCTATCTTCCTGGAGTCGTGGTACTTATCCACGTATTTCCTGCCCTTTTCTCCCAGTTCCTGCCTTAGCTGTGGGTTCTCCAGCAGCATCTTGAGGTTGTCATATACGTTGTCGGGGTCGGTGTGGATGACGGGCAATTCCCAAGGATAACCGGAAAATTTCGGAAAGTTGCCGCCCAGTACGGCACACCCCGCAGCCATGGCTTCGGTAGCGAACATGCCATTGGCACTCGAGAATAACTGGTCAACTGCTATATCCGCTCTTGCCAGAGAATCCTTTACCTCTACGTTAGAATCCCCATGAAACAGAGTGAACTCAAAATCATAGCCTTCGTTCTTGAGCTGTTCCGCTGCTTTCACTATGTGGGATGTTCCCTTTATGTCCAGGTCAGTCGGCGCGTGCACCACTCGGGGCTTCGGATTCTGCAAGTTGCGATACTCAACCCTATCCATATCCAGCGGAATATGGAAAATACTATATTCCCGCGCGAGCAATTGAGAAATGGCAGGAAATGAGATTATATTGTCAACGTATTTTTCTATTCTTCGTATCATGTGCAATTTTCTTTTCA
>CAZVCX010000124.1:0-2716 GCA_964626375.1 uncultured Dehalococcoidales bacterium
TTCTTTGTCGTAGATAGCAGTTTGGAGAAACTGGATCTCGCCAGCGTAGTTACCTTTAATATTGAGGAAGAACTGGGTGCTAAATACGCCCGGACATACTGGCTCTACGATCCCGTATATTATGAGTCGCTGAACGGGCGCAAACTCGTTTTCAAGAATTATGATATTTTGCCGCGCAGTGAATGGCTCAAGCTGAAATACTACCTTGAGTTTCAGCAGTCACAGAACATCAATGAGGAAATGATCATTTGCCTTCGCAATGGTGCTAACCTCTATGGGACGGTGAATCTCATTCGGGGAAGTGGTGAGCCTTGTTTTACTTATGATGACCTGGTGAAGGCTAAGATGGTAGCACCATCCATTGCGCTTGCCGTGCAGAACGCGTTGCTGTTTTCCAGGATGAAACATGAGAACCATGTCCTGTCTGACGTTGTGGAGCTTTTCCCTAGGGGTATAATTATTTTGGACCGTGAACTACGGCCAATATATTGTAATAGCAAAGGTAAGGAGCTATGCCTTTCACTTTCTGGTTTGGATTTGGAAGGAACTAATGAGATAACAGTAGAGAGTTTGAGCATTCCCTCTAACGTGTTGCGCTTGTGTGTAGGCTTGAAGGAGCGAAGGGAAAGAGCAGTTGGCTTTTTCTGTGAGAAGAATGCAGATAACGGAAATGGGAGAAGGCTGCGCATAGATTGTTCTATTCTATGGCAATATGAACAGAGGGCGCGCTTACCATATTTTCTGATTTCCATGAAGGAGCTTTTTGACGCCTGCGCGGGGGATGAGTATTTTGCGGAAAACGGATATAGCTTGACGAATAGAGAAAAGGATATCGTTAGGTGTATAACTGAAGGATTGAGCAACAAAGAGATAGCGCAGAAGCTTCATATTAGCCCTTTAACTGTTGATTCGCATCTAAAAAAGATCTTCGAGAAGACTGGAGTTCGGAATAGGACAGAGCTGGCCACTAAATTATGATGCGGGGATCTCGCTCATGAGGTGCTGGGCCTGCTCCGTGATAAAAAGATGGCCCTGTGTTTAAGGTTAGTTTCCGCCCGCTTTGCCTGCAATGGCCGAGGTGATGACAGCCAGGCCCGTTACTCCTGCTCCCAGCATGTACGCGAAGCTCAATCCTGATAGAAAAAGCGTTACGTCTGATCCCAATGGGAAGGTTTCTTGAAGAGCAGAGGCGGGGGCGAAGGCGTATAGCACTAGTCCTCCTGCGGCGACTCCCAGAACCATGCCCACGGTGCGCATGGTTGCCATTATCCCTGATGCTATGCCCTGGCGCGCCTGCGGCGCACTTCCCATAATGGCGCTGTAATTTGGTGCTTGAAAGATGCCTGTGCCCAGACCAAATAGCGCCAGTCGCCAGATGATATCCAGGAAATTGTTGGTGGCTGTCAGCTGGCTCATGAAGATGAGAGCGAGAGCGCATGTAGCAGCACCGATACAGGTGAGTATCTTGGTCCCAATTCTATCAGAAAGGGTTCCGCATATTGGAGCGGTTACGATAATGGCCAGGGGAAAGGTGGTCATGATCAGGCCCACCTCGCGAGCAGAATGGTGTAATATCATTTGCAGGTAGAAAGGCGTGAGGAATACGGTGATGTACTGTGAGGTGAAGTTGAGCAGCGAGCTGATGTTGGCCATAGAAAAGGTCAGGCTGCGAAAGAGGTTCAGGTCGAGCATTGGCTGTGATGCTCTCTTTTCCCATTCCAGGAAGGCTACGCCGGCGATGATCGCCACCAGGAGCAGAGTAGCGGTAGCGGAGCTCATGCCCGCGTTCTGAAAGCGGTTGATGAAGAGCAGAAAAGAGAGCAAAAAGATGAAAGCAGCCATTGCACCAAATACGTCTATCCTGCTCATCTCTCCCTTTGTTTCGGTGAATATACGTTGAGTCCAGATAATGGCAGCAATTCCGAGCGGGACGTTAATGAAAAAGACGAAGTGCCAGCTCCATAAAGAAGTGATGAAGCCGCCCAGGGCGGGCCCCAGAGCCAGGCCCAGTGAGACTACCAGAGCATTGATTCCCATCGCCTTGCCTCGCTCGGTGTGTGGGAAGGAAGTGGTTATTATGGCAAAAGGTACAGACATCATTGCTGCCGCAGCAAGCCCCTGGAGGGCGCGGAAGAAGATGAGCCATTGTATAGATGGAGAGAAGCTACATAGAACGGATGCGATGGTGAAACCTGTAAGCCCTGCAATGTAAACTTTCTTGTATCCCAGGATATCACCCAGGCGCCCAAAAAACAGAAGCAAGCTACCGATGAAGAGGAGGTATATTACAGTAACCCATTGAACCGTGGCTAGGTCCGCGCTGAAGTACTCGGTAATCGTAGGCAAAATGACGTTCACGATGCTTCCGTCGATGGTTCCCATAATGGTGCCAATCATAAGCACTGCCAGAACCGAATAGCGCCTTTCATAAGACATGATGGATATTGTCTCGCGAGCTCAATTTGCTCTCATGTTTTGCGAAAAGCTTATCCTGATTCAGGTAAAAACTCAATTTAACCAGGGCAAAGTGAGGCTGAAATGGGATAGAATATGGCAACAGGTTGATTTTTGCTGGATCAGGATTTTAAAAGAGGTCGCGGTTACTTCACTATGAAGGATATATCGGTAATAATCCCTACTTACAATGAAAGTGATAACATTGCCTCTCTGCTGGAGAGGATAGAGGGCACTCTTTCTAATCGCGAGTATGAAGTCC
>CAZVCX010000125.1:0-3374 GCA_964626375.1 uncultured Dehalococcoidales bacterium
GCTTATAACCCTGAGATGGAGCAAGCTAATTTCTATCTTTCCTCCTTGAGGGAGGAAAGTTTTTCTCTAATCCTCTCCAATGCCCTTTCTACCTGCCGAGGGGCCGTTCCGCCGGCTACATCGCGTGCTGCCAGAGAGTCTTCCATTCTTAGAGAAAGGATATCTTCCTCAAAAGAACGGGAAAACCTGCGATATTCCTCAAGAGAGAGTTCTCCAAATCCTTTATCTTGAGATTGAGCATATTCGCTGATTTTACTTACCACCCCGTGGGCTTCGCGAAAGGGAATGCCTTTCTTTACCAGATAGTCAGCCAGATCAGTAGCCAGTAGATAGTCCTTTTCCATATCATCACGCATGCGCCTGGCATTTACCTCGACCGTTTTCAACATTGCAGCAAATATCTCTAAGCTGGAATTCAAGGTATCCACAGTGTCGAAAAGGCTTTCTTTGTCTTCCTGCAGATCTCGGTTATAAGCCAGAGGTAAAGATTTCATGGCGACCATCATTCCCAGCAGATTACCGTACACCCGTCCTGTTTTCCCTCTGGCCAGCTCTGCTACGTCAGGGTTCCTCTTTTGAGGCATTATGCTGCTACCTGTAGTAAAAGAGGATCCAATCTTAACGAAGCTGAACTCACTGGAGGCCCACAGCACTATTTCTTCTGCCAATCGAGAAAGGTGCATCATTGTGATGGCCGAAGCTGCCTCGTATTCTATGACGAAATCCCTGTCGGAAACTGCATCGAGGCTGTTGGTGCTGATGTGTGAAAAACCTAGCTGTTGAGCTAAAAATTCCCTGTCAATAGGATAAGCGACGCCGGCAAGGGCTCCGCTACCCAGAGGTAGAACATCAGTGCGCTCGAGGCAATCGTATAATCTATCTATATCTCGCTGAAACATGTCACAGTAAGCCAGCAGGTGGTGTGCCAGCAAAATGGGTTGTGCCTGTTGCAAGTGAGTATAACCGGGCATAATTGCGGAGCGATTTTTCTCTGCCAGCTCCACCAGTGAAAGCTGCAGGTCATTTATTCTGCGCGTGGTTCTTTTGATTTCCTCTTTGAGGAACAGGCGCATATCCAGGGCTATCTGGTCATTTCTAGAGCGGCCCGTATGGAGCTTTCCTGCAATACTACCTATCTTCTCGAAGAGGCGCGCCTCGATATTCATGTGAATATCCTCAAGCTCACTCTTGAATTGGAACTTCCCACCCCCAATTTCTTCCGCGATGGAAGATAGCCCTTCTTCTATTTTGGTAGCATCGCTATCAGCTATGATTCCCTGCTTGGCAAGCATTCGGACGTGCGCAATACTCCCCTCAATATCGTAACGCCACAGTCTATGATCAACAGAGATCGAGGCTACATAACTTCTTACCAGTTTATCTTTGTCCTTTAACATTTCTCCTGTGACCTCGAGGTTCTACAAAAATCACAATTGCAACTACACAGAATCCATAAAGTTGCCTAACAAGATATCCAATTTTATCTCATTGCCGCGCTGCTATTTACTGGGTTGCTCAGTCTGTACTCTGGCCTGAGTTTTGACAGGTAATCCCCAGAGGCGAATGAATCCCGGAGAGTCGGCCTGATTGAAGGTATCGCCCTTATCATAGGTAGCCAGGCTATAATCGTAGAGTGAATAGGGCGAGCGGCGGCCCGTTATAATACAGTTCCCCTTATAAAGCTTTACTCTCACTACTCCGCTAACATATCTTTGCGTGCTTTCCACATAAGCGGCTAGGTCCCGACGTAGTCCACTGAACCACAGGCCATTGTAAATCAGATCAGAATACTCAACGGCAACTCTGGATTTGAAGCGCATCTGGTCTTTGGTCAATGTAAGGTCTTGTAGAGCCTGATGTGCTTTGAGCAACACTATAGCTGCAGGCGCTTCGTAGATCTCTCTTGACTTGAGTCCCACCAGCCTGTTTTCTATCACATCAATTCTCCCCACGCCATGCTCTCCTGCCATTTCATGAAGGTGCTCAATGAGAGCAAGCCCCTCCTTATTCTCACCATCCAGGCTTATGGGGATGCCTTTATCGAAGCCTATTTCTACATAAGTCGGTTTATTGGGAGTATCCTCAATGGCCTTTGTCCAGATGAAAATATCTTCGGGGGGTTCATTCCAGGGATCTTCCAGGACACCACATTCAATGGATCTCCCCCATAGGGTATCGTCAATAGAATAAGGGCTATCTACGGTGACGGGGATGGGCACGTTGTGGTTTTTAGCATAGGCTATGGTTTGCTCCCTAGTCATGTTCCACTCTCTAGCAGGAGCTATGATTTCAAGGTCGGGCGCCAGCGCAGCTATACCTACATCAAATCTTACCTGATCGTTTCCTTTGCCAGTGCAGGCGTGTGCCACTGCCACGGCACCTTCCTTTCGCGCCTGCTCCACCATCAGTTGAACTATCAGAGGGCGACCCAGCGCTGTAGCCAGGGGATACTTGTCCTCATATACCGCGTCAGCTTTGAGAGCAGGGAAAATATAAGAATCGGTAAATTCTTTTCTGGCATCTACCACGAAAGCTTTTAACGCGCCTATGGCGAGGGCCTTTTTACGTATAGTTTCAGCGTCGGATACGTTGCCAACGTTCACGGTAAAGGTAATGATCTCAGCATCGTACTTTTCCTTAAGCCAGGGCACGGCTACCGAAGTATCCAGCCCTCCACTATAAGCCAGTATTATTTTCTTTTTCATAATTATTCCTCCTCGCTTATCTCAAGTAGAACTTGCTCCAGAATATCGATTGCCTCATCGACATCTCGTTCCGTAATAATGAGCGGAGGCATGAACCGTATAATGTTGGGCTTCGGCCTGTTAAGCAATAATCCTTTATTTACGCATGCCATAACTACTTGCTGAGCAATGTCTTTGCTAAATTCCATAGCTAGCAGAAGCCCTCTCCCCCTTACTTCGGCTATAACGCCAAATTGCTGCTGCAGTCTTCCCAGTTTATCGAGGAAATACTTTCCCACTCGATCGGCCTGGTTCGGTATATCGTTATCAATTATATATCTCATCGTGGCATGAGCAGCAGCACAGGTTAAAGGATTCCCTCCAAATGTTGAACCATGTTCTCCAGCGGAGAAGAGGGAATACTTTTCCTTGGAGAGGAAGGCCCCTATGGGTACGCCGCTGGCAAGCCCCTTTGCCAGGGTCATGATGTCTGGTTCAACGTGGCATTTTTCATAGGCAAAAAGACTTCCTGTCCGCCCCACGCCCGTTTGTATCTCATCCAGAATAAATAGTATGCCCTTTTCATGACACCATTGAGCGACCTCTTCGAGATACGCTTCGTGAGGGACATTAACTCCACTCTCTCCCTGGATTGGTTCTAGCATCACAGCGCAGGTATGTTCCGTAGTT
>CAZVCX010000126.1:0-2913 GCA_964626375.1 uncultured Dehalococcoidales bacterium
TGGAATTACCTCATGATATGGCTGTTCTTTTACTGCAGAGTGCAGGACTAAGTCCCAGGAGAAGAGCAGAAACGCTCAGCCTTGAGGAATGGAAATCTCTATGGGAAACTCTATCCAATCAGTCTTGGATTTCTCATGAAATAAAATGTTAACTATCAAAGCTCCAGCAAAGGTAAACCTGGTCCTGGAAGTTCTGGGGAAAATGGATGCGTATCACCAAGTTTCCAGTATCATCCAGGCGATAGATCTGTGTGATATACTAACTTTCAACCCAAGCGATGAGATATCGTTCAGTTGTGACGAACCCAGCATGGAACAAAACAACCTGGTGGTGAAAGCTGTCGATCTTCTCAGACAAAATACAGGCTGTCGCTTAGGGATGAAAATTGACCTTCACAAGCGGACGCCGTGGGGAATGGGATTAGGGGGAGGTAGTAGCGATGCCGCTGCTACTTTACTTGGGCTCAATGCCCTATGGCAACTGGGTCTTTCCCGGGACGAATTGGCCATGTTAGGAGCTACATTAGGTGCGGATATCCCATTCTTTATCCATGGTGGCATAGCTATGGTCAGCGGTAAAGGCGAGAAGGTAAAGCCTATCCCGGAATTACCTCCCTACTGGTTCGTTCTGCTGGTCCCTACAGTATCTAGAATTCCCGAGAAGACAAGGCATATGTATAGCAGGCTTAAACCTTACCATTTTACTCAAGGGCAATTTACCGATGCGGCTCTATCATCTTTGCGAGAAGGCAAATTTGACCTCTCTCTCGCCTTCAACGCCTTTGAAGACATAGTTTTCGATATTTTCCCTGGCCTGGGGAAATATCAAAATATGCTTAAGGAGGCTGGGGCACAAAGAGTTTGCCTCGCAGGCTCCGGGCCTTGTCTTTTTACCACTATGCCACATGAAGAATATGCCAGAATGTTATGTTCACGTTTAAGAGCACAGGGAGTAGAAAGCTACTTCGCCTCTTCACGCCCAGATAACTCTACGGGTCCATTTGATATCTCAATGCCACATTGGATCTAAGATACAGGGAGATATTTTGAAGAAGTATCAATGGTATAGAATAGCACTTTACCTGCTTGCTCTAACTATTATCAGCATTGGCCTTGCCTATAGCCTGCAGTTGCTCGTAAAATTCCTTGACCTTACTGGCAA
Source organism: uncultured Dehalococcoidales bacterium (assembly GCA_964626375.1). Classification (GTDB taxonomy): domain Bacteria; phylum Chloroflexota; class Dehalococcoidia; order GIF9; family AB-539-J10; genus M55B177. The sequence continues at coordinate 1,163 of CAZVCX010000126.1, forward strand.
CGGCGTTGTGACAACGGCTTACGCGATCGTCTTCATGGCCTCGTTGATATTCAATGCCAGCATCATTGTTCCCCTTCCCGTACATGCCTCCATAATGATGGGCATGGCTTCGCAATGGGGCCCCCTCCCTTTAGCACTGGTTGCCAGCATAGGAGGGACCATAGGAGAAATAACGGGCTACTACGCGGGTTACTTTGGGAAAAAGGTTATAAATGCTGACAACATTCCAGGCTACTACAGATTTGCAAGCTGGATGAAGAAACACGGCCTCTGGGCTATCTGGGCCATTTCTTTTCAGCCCATCTTGCCCTTCGATATAGCCGGGATTACTGCAGGAATATCACGATTATCTCTGTGGAAGTTTTTAATCCTTTGCTGGGCAGGCAAATTCCCCAAATATCTCATATTCTGTTATTTCGGTGCCGCGCTCTCAAAGTTCTTGCCTGCGTGGTTTTGAGCTCAGTCGCCAGTTCTTCTTCCTCAGCCCGGGTCTTTACTTGCCCATCCAGCTTGGCATTAAGCAATTGCTCAAGTATCTCTCCCATTTCTGCCCCAGGAGGAATCCCCAACCTCACAAGGTCATCTCCTGTAGAGCATATCGCAACCAATCTCAATTCAGTTAAGAACAGATTGAGGCGAGACCGGATGGCTTCAATATCGGATGCGATAGCACCAGCTTGGAGTACCACCTGTGGGTAATTTTTGAGCAAATGGTAAATTTCACTGCGCTTCAGCATTTGCCCTTCAAGAAGGAATATGTTCGCCTTGAGATTGAGCGTTTCACGGAGTATCTGAGCTCGCCTTCCAGGCATGTTAAATCGATGTAGAACTCTTTTAAGCCCCTCCTGTGTAAGTGGGTAAATGAGCAGACAGAGATAAAGCTGCGCCAGCGAGCCAGCTTTATGCTGGAAGCGGGCTTCCTGAAATTTCCTTGCAAGCCAGGCTCTTTCTTCAAGAGAGAGATTTATCTCCGGGAGCGCATGCAGATCGCTGAGTCGACATAGAGTGCGTTCAGGGTATTCTTCTCTCAGGATTAGATTTAGTTCATGCCTGATGCGATCACTACTTATGGTATTTAACATGGCAATGTTCTCTTTGAGCGATCTCGAAGTTTCTCTTTCCAACTTAAAGTTGAGGCGTTGTTCATAACGAATGGCCCGCCATATTCTGGTAGCATCATCGCAAAAGCTTTCATGATGCAAAATGCGAATGACACGACTCCGCAGGTCCTTCAGCCCGTAGCAAGGATCCACCAGCTCTCCATAGCTATCAGGAACGAGAGAAATCGCCATGGCATTAATGGAAAAATCCCGGCGGAAGAGGTCCTCTTCCAGTGTCCCTGGGCTAACATCAGGCAAAGCTCCTGGTTTAGTATAAGACTCGTTTCGCGCCGTGGCCAAATCTACGGTAAAGCTGCCAAACCTGAGCTTAGCAGTACCGAATTTAGAGTAGACGCTTGTACTGACAGAAAAAAGTTTCGCTATTTGCTGAGCTAGTGCGATCGCATCACCTTTAACCACCAAATCGAGGTCGAAGTTGGGACGTCCCAGCAGAAGATCCCGAACCACACCTCCAACCAGGTAGACCTGTTCTCCAGATTGACTAGCTCTCTTGCTAATACGCCAAACTACCTCCAGGGCAGCCCGGCGTAAATACCGTTCCAGGTCTTTAGATAGGTTCATCGTCGCCAACAAATTAAGCCCTTGTTCCGCGAAATCATCACGCTAAATTTCACAAAAACCACTTGCTAA
>CAZVCX010000127.1:0-3107 GCA_964626375.1 uncultured Dehalococcoidales bacterium
AATTTTTCAATATTGAGAGTTGGAACGGTCTCAACTGCAATGTTCAGGGACTCCGTTGCCTCTCCTCCTTTTCCATCTCTTGCTGTTACGCTTATTGTATAATTGCCCTCGTTCTCAGGAGCCTTCCAGGTGATCACTGCATCTGTGCCGTAGATGTCACCTCCATTTGCTGACCAGATATAGTTCAAGGGGTCATAATCGGCATCCTGGGCTTCACAGGTAATAGTGCACTCTGCAGAGCAGTCCACGCGATCTTCGTCGGATAGTAAATTGATGATCTCTGGGTTATGGTTGGCCAGCGGTACTTCGACTTCGCTTATTTTTTCTTCTTTTTCTTTGATTTCCTCTTGAATTGTCTGGCTTACATTGCCGATCTGTAGATTGATTTGCTGGCAAAATTGCTCTGCCTCTTCTTCTCCCTGGACAGACTTGATGGTTTCTTTCATACTGCCCTTTGCGCCTTCAATGGCCTTGAGGACAGCTTCGCTCCTCTGCTCCGGCATTTTCTCTAGGACATCGATCAGAATTTGCTGCTGATTGAGATAATCTTCTTTTACCTTTTCGATCTCTTTCGAGTTGCTCTTGCCTTCTTCCTCCGCTCTTTGTAACCAGTCAAGAGCTTCCTGGAAATGCGTTACAAATTGCTCGCAATGCTGCGACACAAGGCTGTATTCTCTCATCTGGCATAACTTATCTATGATCAGAATATCTTCGCTGGCAAACTCGGAAGTCACTTTTGCTCTCTTGGGAGCATTGAAGGCAAAGGCAAGCTGGATCGTCCTCGCCGTGTTCTTCACGAAGTAGAAGTTAGAACTGGGCAGCATGCCTGGATTGGATGGAGCATCAGGGACTATAGCTTGTTGCTCGTGGGCACTCAGAGGCGACACCACCAGGGCCACTACTATGAGAAAAACGACAGCAGAAACTGTCAAAAACCTTCTTTTCATCTCAACTGTCAATTCCTCTCCGCTGGCTCTACTTGGCTAGCAAGAGCAATTCTGGTTGCCTGCTCTATTTCCAGCATTCCCACACATTATACATGATAGATTAGATGTGCTCAGTAGTCAAGATTTTATGTCAGTTAGATATCCATTTTAAGCTAAAAGCGATCTTAGCTTCATATGGGCCTCACTCCGTTTTGATACTTTGAGTTGTGTTTCCTCCATTTTATGATAAGGAAGCTCCTCTCTGGAAAAATTCCTCCTTGCCCATGGAGACGAAGATGATGGCCAGTATGCCCAGGGCAAACGATATACCAAATAGCGAGCAGATGGAGCCAGCAAGTGCTATCCCCCAGATCCGTCTCTTGAGCGAGCATATGCCGCCTGCAATGGCTACTATTCCCAGCGCGATGAGAGCGATGGTAAATGCCCAAATTCCACCAAGCACGGGTAAAACCGTGTAACCGGCAATAGTTCCGCTTATTATGGCTCCCGTTATTCCAATGGTTGCTTCTGTTATTCCTGCAATGATCATCAGAATCCCAGCAGTTGTTGGTTTCCACGTTTTCACTTGCTCATTCTCCTCTGAAGTTTTACCTGCTGGTTTTTATTGTATCAACTGTTTCCAGAAAGTAAATAGTTTTTCTATATTTTTGTTCGATTTTAACTACATTTCTAGCTATTTCCTCTGTGGTGATGATTTGGTGGAGTTATGTTCTTTCTTATGCCGAGGACAATGCACCAATTCGCGGTATTGACATCCTTGGCGGAGCAGATTAAACTCGTAGATGTTTGACGCTATCTGGAAGGATTGTTCCCGTACATATGGGGGCGAGCCTGACAGGGCTGTGTCTTTGCAGTAAAGTGAGGAGGTTATGTATTCATGGTAGAGAAAGGAGAAGAGATTGGAACGCCGGGCGAAACTGTTATAGGCGATGAGGTTGTGGCTTCAATAGCCGGGATGGCAGCTAAAGAAGTTGCTGGAGTTGCTTCGCTGGGGAAAAGTTCCGTTCGCCGCATCCTGGCTGAGCACCTGGGTGGGGCTGGAGAGAAGAATAGGTTGGGCATATCGGTAGAAGTGGGCAAAAAAGAGGCAATTGTAGACCTGCAACTGAATGTTATATACGGTTTCAACATACCTGATCTGGTCAAGGAAGTGCGCAAAAGAGTAGCTATACGTCTTCGAGAGACCACGGGCCTGATTGCCAAAGAGATAAACCTGCGCATCGTTAGCGTTGAGTTTCAGGATCAGGGGACACCGCAAGAGCCAAAGGTGGAATGAATGGGTTCTAGCTGCGTTTTTACCAGGTGAAATCTTTTAGGAGAAGTACATATATTTTATGTCCATTTTCAATCGGCTGATTATTATACTGGTGGCGGTGCTGGCGTTGATAGCAACGATGATAATTCTTCTTGTAAGCGCCGGGGTGTGTGCTCCTGATGTCCTACCGTTTGGATGGTCTAAATCAGCGCTGGGATGGATCGTCAGCGCCAGCGGTGCGAGTAAGGTGAGCATCATAGCAGTCAGCGCAATCATCGCCGTAATTATGATTGGTCTTCTGGCAATTGAAGCCACTCCACCGCGCAAACCAGCTTCGCTGTTGATAAACTCCTCTTATGAAGGTACTACTACAATAGGCATAGATAGCATTTGCATGTTGTCAGAGCACGTTGCAGTTGCTGTACATGGAGTGCGCGATGTTAAGTCGATCGTAGAGGAGAGCCCGGAAGGTTTGATGGTGGAGTGCCGAGCCTCGGCTGATCTCGGTAGCAGCATACTCGAAATTGAGCCGGAGTTGCGCAGTAGAGTTAAATCGGCCATAGAGCAGCTTACCGGCTTGCCGGTAGCGCAGGTTGATATTAAAATCAAATATGATGCGGGAAGATCAAAGAAGCTGGCGGTTAGCTGATGAATGACAACAACAGGTGGTTGAACCCCAAGAACGTGGGCGCCATAATCGGGTTGGTGTTGGGGTTGGTTGTGTTGATTTTTGGCGTGGGCAAGGCCATTATACTGTTGCTCTTTGTTCTAGCTGGCTGGTTTGTGGGTAAGGTCTGGTCTGGTGAAATTGATCTCATTGAGGTCTACGAGCGCTTCAAGAGCGATAGAAACATGCGGAATAGAAGGTAACGCAGGGACAACAACTCTGGTTGATAGCGCATCGC
>CAZVCX010000128.1:0-4977 GCA_964626375.1 uncultured Dehalococcoidales bacterium
CAACCACCCCCAATACCAATGAGGTGATGATGATAACCGTATCCAGCCAAGACATATCACTTCATCGGAATGGGCTTCGAGTTTAATAAGGGGCTGCTGTAAGTTCTATGTTTTATATTTCCCTTCCAACTACGTAGTAGATAAAAAATTCTTCGTCATCTTGGAGATGTGGTCTGAGTAGATCAGCAAGTTGCACTCGTCGTTCGTTCTCATGCCACGCGTTCCAGTTTTCCAGAGAATCCCAGGTGCTTATGACCAACATTGTGCTGGGGTCATCAACTCTTACCAGAGTTTCTCCCGTGATGTATCCTCGTTGATATAGTGCCGCTGCCCTTAAATCCTTAAGCGCCTCTTCTACCTTGGGCACCTCTCCTGCTTTTACTCTGCGCTTTATCATGACCCTTACCATCGTTGCACCTCCTCTCTTTTTGTCTCACCATCTATATTATCCGATACTTCATTTCTCCTGACAAGAGGGGAAACTATGTTTTTGCCCCCTGATAGCAAAAATTTTCGATCTAAAATCATGCGCATGTAGCGATAATGTCTTAAATGAGGATACTAATTTATCTGGAGAAACAGTCTTTCACTTTCCTGTCGATTTGCAAGATGGTCTTTCTTGTTTTAGTATTTTTTAGCCCATGAGATCTCAGTTTGTTCTGTGCTATGCGTGTATTGTGGGTAACAGGAGGTATATAAAAAGTGGAAAAAATAATTCGGCAAGCGGCGAAAGATATCCTGGATAGCAAGTATGCTATAGCATTGACTGGAGCTGGCATATCTACGGAGTCGGCTATTCCTGACTTCAGAGGGCCAAAGGGCCTCTGGACCATTGATAAGCAGGCAGAGGCCAAGGCTTATGAGAGATATGAACTCTTTCTAAGGGATCCTAGAGCATATTGGGAGGAGATGATAGAGACACGGGGAGCTTACGGGGGATTTTATGGGAAAATTCGGGAAGCAGAGCCCAATTCCGGGCACTATGCTCTGGCAGATTTGGAAAGAATGGGTATTTTGAAAAGTGTCATCACGCAGAACATTGATGGACTGCACAGAAAGGCTGGAAATAGTAGAGTTATGGAGTATCATGGTAGCGTTTCTAAATTGCGATGCACGTCTTGTGGATTGAGGTTCGATCTGGAAGATGTCTCTCTGGAAAAGTTGCCCCCTCTCTGTAAGTGTGGCGCAGCTCTTAAGTATGATGTAGTTCACTTCAAAGAACCAATACCTCCAGATGTGATGGAGGAATCGGAACAGGAAGCGCTGAAGTGTGATCTATTACTTATATGTGGGACCACTGCAGTTGTTTATCCCTTTGCCTCCTTGCCCCGAGTGGCCAAATTCCACCACAGGGCAATACAATATGTTTCTCCCATGGACGAGAGCACGTCTAAGGTTAAGATAATTGAGGTGAATGATGAACCAACTCCTCTTACTTATGAAGGCATATCGGATTATCTCATTCAGGGTAAAACAGGAGAAATATTACCCGCGATAGTTGAGGAGATAAACCGCAACTCCTCTGGCATCTCAGAGAATAGCTAAGGGAATTCTTATATTGCCCTTGTTTCTTATTCCCTGCAATTTCATTTTTTTATTGTCTTGGCGATGTTTATGCTTTCTCTCTCCTCACCTTCAAAGGTATCCGCGCGAGGTAAGGTATATCGAGGGATACGTGTTTACCGAAGGATAGAGTGGCTTGAAATGTGCTATCCGCGGTTATGATGAAGGTATAGAGGAAGTAAGGGCCGAGGTTAATTTGGAACTGAAGATGTACTCAAAGTATGGGCGTTCTTCTACTCCAGATATATTGGAATTAGAAGATGTTGGGGGCATTTTCATAGTTACTCTCTAAAAAATCGAGATAATCTTCCAGCAAGAGATTTGCCCTGCTCATGTCGTTCGACACCATTGCCTCCAGAGCATTTTTTAGAATTTCGGCTTCGGCCTCAAGTAGAAAGCCTATGCCACAGGAACTGCCACAGCAGGGAGCACAACTCTCTATTTGCTGGAGACTGGATTCTTTTGCTGCCAACAGCTTCTTTATCTCTAATATGCCTTCTTGCTCTTCTCCGGGAATAGACAATTTCCCCTTAACGTCTTCGATTTTCTTCCGGGCAGTTTTCTTGTTTGCTACTAACATTTTTGTTTCATATTCTTCTTGCTGATTTAGTGTCTGAAATGACGTACACCGGTAAATGTCATGGCTATGTTGTATTTGTTAGCCATGTCGATTACCTCTTTATCTCTAATGGATCCACCCGGCTGCACAATGGCGGTGACGCCGCCCTTGATTGCCGTTTCCAGTCCATCAGTAAAGGGGAAGAAGCCATCCGAGGCAAGCACGCTGTTGTTACTTCTATCACCAGCTCTCTCTAGTGCTAGCTGAACACTGACTACTCTGCTGGGCTGTCCTGTTCCCATGCCTAGCAGAGTTTTATCTTTAACGATGGCAATAGCATTAGATTTTATTCCTTTGACTGCCTTCCATGCGAAGAGGAGATCAGATAACTCTAGATTGGTTGGTTGCCGTTCGGTGACAGCATCGAGCGGCAATTCTAATTCAGACAGGAGATCGCGCGTCTGACTTAAGAAACCTCCCTTAACGCGCCTGAAATCCAGCAGGGGGTTGGGGTCAGGGGCTAGGGCCTCCTGAGGGATATTAACCAAGCGCAAGCTCTTCTTGCGCCCTAGCAATTTAAGAGAGCCATCTTCGAAATTTGGAGCTATAATAGCATCGTAATGAGTTTTATCTATTTCATGAGCAGTATCCAGGTCTATAGATCGGTTGCTGGCGACTACTCCTCCAAAGGCCGCTAGAGGATCTCCACTAAGAGCTCGGCGGTAGGCTTCAGTCAGATCTTCATGGGTGGCCAGACCACAAGGATTTGTATGTTTCAAAATCGCGATGGTGGGTTCTATGAAGCTCTCTAGAAGACTTAAGGCAGCGTCAAAATCAAGCAGGTTATTGAAGGAAATCTCGGGACCATTGAGGAGCTTCAGCGAAGACAAATCAGCCTTTCCTCGCTTCACATTTTGCTCCTGGTAGAAAGAGGCTTGCTGATGGGGGTTTTCTCCATAGCGGAGGGAGGAGTGCTTTTTTACAGCTATGGTCATCTCTTCGGGGAAGAGTTCCTCATTCAGATATTGCGATATAGCAGTGTCGTAGAGGGATACGTGCTGGAAGGCCTTTTGCGCTAGTCTTTTCCGTTCTTCTGTATCAAGGTTGCCCTGACGGAGCTTCAATAGTATGGGGTCATAGTCGCTTGGATCAACTATAACCAAAACGGAAAGGAAATTTTTCGCTGCTGATCGGATTAAAGTTGGTCCTCCAATATCTATATTTTCCAGGGCTTCTTCCAGGGAAACTCCTTCTCTTGCTATAGTTTCAACGAAGGGATATAGATTTACTATAACGAGATCAATGGGTTCAATATGGAACTGTGCCAGTTCAGATGAATGTTGTGGTAGATCACGGCGGGCCAGTATTCCACCATGCACCGCCGGGTGCAACGTCTTCACCCTGCCATCCAGAATTTCAGGGAAGTCCGTTATTTCCGATATGCTGTGTACCTGAACTCCCGCCGAATCCAGCGTTCTTTTAGTTCCACCGGTACTGAAGATATCAATCCCCATTTCTTGCAGGCCACGAGCAAAAGGAATTATGCCGGATTTGTTGGAAAGGCTTATGATAGCGCGCATTATAGATACCTCTTTACCCTATGTTGACGATTTTGTTGCCTTTTGCTGTAGTTACCTTGCCTATGACTTTAACTTGAGCTAAAGCCGTGGTCAAATTCGTTGCCTCTTCCGATGAGCATATAATAGCCATGCCGATGCCCATGTTGAATACTTTGTACATTTCTTCATCGCTTACATTGCCCTTCTCCTGGATGAGATTGAAAATGGGCGGAACTTCCCAGGAGCTTTTATATAATTCAACTCCAAGACCTTGAGGGAGGATACGGGGTATGTTCTCTTCGAATCCTCCGCCTGTGATATGAGCTAGTCCTTTGATCGCGGGGAGGTTTTCTTTGAGTAAGTTGTAGTATGAGCGATGTGCTTGGAGTAATTCTTCTCCTAAGGATCTTCCTAACTCAGGATATATTTTGTTTAAAGGAGATGGATCATCTTCTATGCCGAAGACTTTTCGCACCAGCGAGTAGCCATTGGTGTGTAGACCGGATGATGGCAATCCTAGAACTACATCTCCCGGCACAATATATTGGCCATCAATAACCGCTTGCTTTTCTACCACTCCTACAATGAAGCCCGCTAGATCGTAGCATCCCTCTCGGTAGACACCGGGCATTTCTGCCGTTTCGCCTCCAATGAGAGCACAGCCGTTTTCCTTACAGGCCTGAGATAGTCCTTTAACGATATCTTCTACCTGTGCAGTTACAAGTTTTCCCATAGCAATGTAATCCAGAAAGAAAAGGGGTTTTGCTCCCCCGCATAAAATGTCGTTGACGCAGTGGTTAACGATATCAAAACCAATGGTTTCATGTTTATTTAATAGAGAGGCGATTATGGTTTTAGTTCCAACTCCATCAGTGCTGGAAACCAGTACTGGCTCATTGTAGCCTTGAAATTGGAATGCACTGCCAAAGGATCCAAAATTCAGTACGGATGGATTAAACGAAGTACGGGCTATCTGAGCGATGGATTTCTTTATGTCGTTGGCTGCGTTTCTATCTACGCCTGATCTGGCGTAGGCTCCTCTAGATTCTGCTTTCACAGAGCTCCTTTTCTCGCGATATTTCCAGATCCAGTTTGTCCATTTCCATTTGTACTGGAACGGGATATTCTCCGGTGAAACATGCTAGACAAAACGTTTCCCTTGGTAAGTCTATGGCGTGGATCAGCCCCTCGACGCTGAGATAACCGAGCGAATCAACGTTAAGATAATCTTTAATCTCGGGAACAGTTTTTCGAGCGGCAATTAGTTCTTGTTTAGTTGCCATGTCTACGCCAAAG
>CAZVCX010000129.1:0-2825 GCA_964626375.1 uncultured Dehalococcoidales bacterium
TGGAGGAAATATAGGGATATATTATAGCTCTTCTTTGTGCTTCTGCTTGATTTCTGCTGGCAGGGGTGATGGGGGTAGCTGGTATATTTACTTTATGGAGGTATTAGGTGAAAAGGAACTTGCTTTCGATAAGCGATCTGGATGGCAGGGAGATCGCTCAGCTCATAGAACGGTCTATGCTCAAGAAACAGGTAAGGAGAGAAGATGCTCTCTCTGGCATGACTCTGGCGCTTATCTTTGAGAAGCCATCTTTGCGGACTAAAGTTAGCTTCGATCTGGCCATGTATCAGATGGGAGGGCATGCTGTCTATCTATCTCCAGATGAGGTGGGCCTAGGCCGGAGGGAATCGGTTTCCGATGTGTCAAGGGTGCTTGGTCGCTATTTTGATGGTATTGCTGCTCGAACTTTTCACCATGAGACGCTTTTGACTTTGGCCGCGCATTCATCTGCGCCCGTTATCAATGCGCTCTCCGATTTAGAGCATCCGTGCCAAGCTCTCTCAGATCTGCTCACCATATATGAGAAGAAAGGAAAGCTCTCTGGATTAACAGTAGCCTTTGTTGGTGATGGTAATAATGTAGCTAATAGCCTCTTTCTGGCTGCCATGCTCACCGGCGTGAATTTTAATATCGCTTCTCCTCCTGGCTATGAGATTAATCAGGGCATATTGAAAAGTGGGCAAGAGTTTGCTGCCTCCAGTGGCAGTCGGATTAAACTGACCGATGCCCCTGACGAGGCAGTCAAGGGCGCTGACGTAGTTTACACTGATGTGTGGGTCAGCATGGGCTATGAAGAAGAAGCAGCCCAGCGTCGACAGGTTTTCTCTGCCTATCGAGTAGATGAAGAACTGTTGGATCTGGCCAAGGCGGATGTTTTGTTTATGCATCCCCTGCCTGCTCATCAAGGAGAAGAAATTTCAAATAATCTGCTAGAAGATCCCAGGTCAGTAGTTTTTGATCAGGCTGAGAATAGGCTTCATCTTCAGAAGTCGCTGCTAGCCATGATGCTTCTACAATAGGAACGTTATAGAATGGTGAAATCTATAATTGCTATTGCCGGCAGATCTAACGTAGGTAAGTCGACTCTGCTTAACCGTTTAACGGGCAGGCGGTTGGCTGTGGTAGCGGATTTACCAGGAACAACGAGAGACCGCGTTATAGCTCCCCTCACATGGCAGGGAAAGTCCATGACCTTGATCGATACTGGGGGATATTTGGCTGACTTTTCCCTGCAACCAGCAGAGTTGCCTTTACAGCAGAAGGTAACGGATCAAATAGAAAGAGCTATATCTCAGGCAGATGCCATAATTTTTCTTGTAGATGGCAAAGAAGGGATCATTGCTGCTGATGAGGAAATAGCTGAAGTTCTGCGCAGAACTGCCAAGCCCGTAGTTCTGGCAGTGAATAAAATGGATGTTCGCGGAAGTGTGAATCAGGTGGCTGATTTCTACCGTCTAGGGATGGGGCAGCCCATACCTGTGAGTGCTTATCATAATCTGGGAATTGACAGGTTGATGGAGGCCGTCACCTCGCTTCTACCTGAGTCGGTGATAGAATCTCCATCTGAAAAACAGGATATGAGGCTGGCCATTGTGGGGAAGCCAAATGCTGGCAAATCAACTTTGTTGAATGCTTTGTGTGGTGAGGAAAGAGCAATAGTTCATGAAGTTCCCGGTACTACCAGGGATTCTTTGGATGCGGTCGTTCGATGGGGAGATAGGGAAATTTTGCTGATCGATACTGCAGGTATAAAGCGACGGGGGCGAGTGAGTCGGGGAGTGGAGTATTATAGCCTGCTTCGAGCTCTCCAGGCGATTGATCGCTGCGATGTTGCCCTTTTGCTCCTTGATGCCACTGAACTTGCCACTGTGCAGGATATGCATATTGCAAATTACGTTACCGAAGTCGGTAAGGGCATAGTGGTGGTGGTAAATAAGTGGGATCTTGTTCCTGTTGCACAGAGGAAGGAAGTACAGCGGTTCATTTTGTGGCGGCTAAGATTTCTATCTTATGCTCCTTTCCTCTACGTTTCTGCTAAGAGAGGGTCTGGTTTGGGGAAGATATTGTCTGAAGCGTGGGATGTATGGCAGCAACGGCAGAAGAGATTATCGCAGCGAGTAATTGAAAGAGCGATTAAACAATCAGTGGATGAGAACCAGCCGGTTACACGAGGGACAAAGCGATTGCGCATTATCAAGGCTTACCAGGATGAAGTTAATCTGGCGACCTTTGTTCTATCGGTAAATGATCCCAAGCTGATTTATTCCTCTTACCAGCGCTACCTGGAGAAACGACTGCGCCGCAAATTTGGTTTCCATGGGGCTCCTTTACGTTTGATTTTCAACAAGTATAAGAGTAAAAATAGGGAAAACTAATGGGACTGCATTTATATGATAATAGCTGAATTTGTTCTATCAGTAATTTTGGGCTATCTTATGGGATCCATTCCATTCGGATTGATAGTGGGCAAGTTGATAAAAGGCGTTGATGTAAGGAATCAGGGAAGCGGCAAAATGGGTGCTACGAATGTAATGAGGGCTGCGGGTAAGGGATCTGGAGCTTTGACTTTAGTTCTTGACGTGATTAAGGCTCTCGGGGCAGTTTTACTGGCTAAAGTAATTGTGGGAGAAAGCGTTTTGTTTTTGGGTAGCCTTTCGCTAAACTGGCAGGTAGCGCAAGTTATGACAGGGGTGAGCGTAATTCTGGGGCACAACTGGCCTGTATTTGCTAGATTCAGGGGAGGCAGGGGAGTCACCGTATTTTTTGGGACGATGTTTGCTATTTATCCACCAGCAGCTTTGCTGGGCACTGAGGTCTGGGCCGCA
>CAZVCX010000130.1:0-3892 GCA_964626375.1 uncultured Dehalococcoidales bacterium
GCGCTTTTCTCCCCTCGGTGCTGACCAATATTGCTCCAGTGACGATGCACACGATGCCAGATATCATTGAAACAGTCAGCGATTCATTCAGGAATATAACTCCCAGGAATAGTGCGTAAAGAGGTGAAGTGGGCAGTAGGGTGCTGGCTTTGTTGGCTCCGATTAGACGATAGGCGTTGTATATTAACAATCGTCCGCCCACAAAATGAATGATTCCAGCCAGGCTCAACAGAATGAAACTTTGTAAAGATAAATGGCAGAATTTGTACCACTCGCCACTGATGGATATCGATACTGCGAAAAAGATAACTCCTATAAATATGCCGGTCGTAACGCTGGTAAAGGATTCACCTGTCAGGGCGGTTGCTCTTCTGATGTAGACGGCATTGATACTAAAGGCTACGGCAGCGAACAGCGCAAGGAACAGGCCATTTTCCATGGGATTAGATTAAGTAGGAAGACACCTGCGTCCTGTGTGCTGGGATATTTTCATTTTTCCTGTAGCGCGCAGAAGATCGCTCCGAAATCGCTTATTTGCTTGCTTGAGTTGTCTCTTATGGGTAAAGCCACCAGGTTTCTACTCCTCCCCCATCTACAGTGAGCACTTGACCTGTCATGTAGCTGGAATCTTCTGATGCAAGAAACACTATGGCATTGGCAATTTCTTCTGGATATCCCAATCTACCGAGCGGGATGTTCTTGATTCGTTCCCTTGTTGCCTCTATTCTCTGCATGTTTCTGGGAGTCATGAGTGCACCGGGGCTTACACCATTTACGCGGATGTTAAACTTTGCCCACTCAACGGCCATCTGTTTTGTCATGCTTACGACTGCTGCCTTGCTTGGGCCAAAGGCGCCCGACAGAGCAGCACATCTATGGGCTGAAGCGGCTGCTATATTGATTATATTGCCTCTCCCCTGTTTCCTCATTGGACTGACGCAGGCTACACTACAGAGAAATGTTCCTTTAACGTTTACTGCCATGATCAGGTCCCAGTCCTCAACGGAAATTTGCTCCAGCGGCCCTCCCTTCGTTATACCAGCAACATTTACCAGGAGGTCGATCTTTCCAAAGGTCTCCAGTACCTTGTTTATCATGTCGTCTACTGATTCTTTGCTGGTGATGTCGCCCTGCAAGGCAATTGCCTGGCGTCCCATTGCCTCTACCTTTCTGATCAGGTCTTCTTGTTCGCTGGGGGTTACCAGGTCTATACTGGCTATGTTGGCGCCTTCTCTTGCCAGCGATAAAATTGTGCTTTGTCCTACTGCTGCCGCTCCGCCACTTATAACCGCTGTTACGCCATCCAATTTCATTTTGTTACATCTCGAGGTGATCGTTTATGTCTATTTTATTATCGTCTGAAGTGAACTCCAGTCATATAGTCGTCTTCAACGAACCCGATGTTAAGGATTCTATCATACCTCGGTTAATAGGTTCTATGATAGTTTAAGGAGTTTGCTCCGGTTTGGCTTAGCTATAATAAGGCATTCCCCTCGCTATTAATTCTAAAATGGAGTAGGGTCAATTTGAGTGAAACTAAATCCGGTTGATCCCATGCGAAGCCAGTAGAGATATAAGCGGGATGCCACTTGCCCAATTACAGCTGAGGCACCAACATGGGAGGGGGGAGGTAAAATGACCGAGGGGAAAGTTGTAAACCCTCAAGTCTTGCCTCAGTTTCCCCTGGCAGAGCCCGCTCGGTGGTTTCACTTGCTAAATCGTTGTCATTATAAGTATCTTTGCAGTTGATATGTACCTTGGTGTTACTAATGGTTATGTTAATTTATCTCTTAAATTATATACTCATCTGTATATGAAGTTTCTCCGTTGACTAGGAATTTAATATAGTTTTAATGCATTGCATTTGGTAACCATAGCGTAATTGACGGGAAGACAATAATCAGTATCATGGCCAACAGATCACATCCTAGGAAGGGCAAAATCGATCGATATATATCTCCCATGGTGGTGTCAGGTGATGATACTCCTTTCATGACGAACAAACCCAGTCCGAATGGAGGCGAAACATCTGCCATCTCTAGGCTAAGCAACATTAGCACGGCGAACCATATCGGGTCGAAGCCTAAAGTATTGATGATAGGCATATAGAGGGGAATGGTGACGAGCATCATGGCCACTACATCCATAAAGGTGCCGAGTATAATCAATATGATCATCATCACCACGATGATCATAATGGGTGGTAGGGGGATACTCAATGCAAGTTCAATTAAACCTGTGCTCGCACCGCTGAAAGCTAAGATTTGAGCAAAAGATAGTGCCCCTGCGATGATCATGAATATCATAACCGTGATTCGAAGGGTGCCGGCAAAGGATTTTTTTACCACTTCCCAGTTCAGTTTCTTGTATATTAAAGCCAGTAAGAAGCATCCAAGAGTTCCTAAAGCTGCTGCTTCTGAGGGGCTAGCAACACCGATAAACATGACACCAATAACGAGAAATAGGATGATTCCTAACGGTAAGACATACTTTACAGTTGATATGAGCCTTTCCGAAAGTTTTGGAATACTCACATCATAGGCAGGTGCTAGGGAGGATTGCAGTCGGCATCTGATTATGATGTAAGTTGTAAAAATGAGTGCCAACAGTAAACCAGGAACAATAATGGCGATGAGAATCTTGCCCACGGATATTCTAGCTATAGCTCCTAGAAGTACTGCTAGAACACTGGGTGGAATCATTATGGCCAGTCCACCGCTGGCCATAATGGGGCCATAAATCATTGGCTTTTTATAGCCGCGTTTTTCCATTTCTATTGCCAGTGTTGACCCTAGCATGGCTATACTGGCCATACTGGCACCGCACAAAGTGGAGAACACAACTCCCGCTCCCACTGATAGTAATCCCAGTCTTCCTGGTATTCTTCCCAGCCATTTATCTAAAGCATTGATCATGTTTGGAGCTATTCCAGATAAGAACATTACTTCACCCATAAGGACAAATAATGGTAATGGCATTAGAGTAAAAGAACACAAGGATCCAAAGATAGATAAAACTAGTTGTTCTAATCCTGCTAGCCCCCCCCACCATATATAGACTCCTATCAGGTTTACGAACATGAAGCTGAAGGCAACCGGAAGTCCCAGTGCCATGATAACTATCAGACTACCTATTGTAAATAAGAGTGCTAACTGCCATTCCAATGGATGTTACCTCCCAGAAGGTTCAAATTGCGTTTCGCTTGTGCCATTCATTTTTGATCCTGTAACCATCGCCAGTTCTTTATATGAGAGTTGGTTCTTCTTATGAACTGAATGAATAATAAGAAACTACCTATAGGAATGATAACTATTATAGGATATATTGGAGGAGCTAATATTGAATGAAGGAAATACCCACTCTGAAAAGTATCCCAGCTAACCTTTGCCCCGGCCCACGTGAGAGCAAAACAGATTAGAGCGCCGATAATAGAAGTTATGATGTCAAGGATAAACTGGTTTCTCGAACTTAATCGAGAAACCAGTAAGTCCATCTTTACATGTCCATCTTCTCTTAGAACCCATGCTGCACCTAGAAAAGTGATCCATAGAAGGCTGTATTCAGTAGTTTCGAACAACCAATCAATTGCTGCTCCAAATTCCCTCAAGATGATTGATAAGGTAACAGCTGCTATCAGATAGGCCAAGAAGATAGCTCCCACTACTGCTAGAGAATTAACGATAGCATCAAAAACTGATGCAACTTTCGTTTGTAGTTTCAACTTCTACTCCTTTAAAGGCCAGCTACATTAAGATAATAATCATGTTTTGGGGGAAGTTTTAGAGAGAATATCCTACTTTGTCAAAAGTTCTTTTAACTCAGTACAAACATCCGGGAATTTCTCTATCTCCTTTGCCCATGCGGCTTCATATGCGGTATTAACATACCATTG
>CAZVCX010000131.1:0-4642 GCA_964626375.1 uncultured Dehalococcoidales bacterium
TGTGAAAATAGGTAAGACAAGGCTGATAGATAATATAGTTCTGGGATAAGAAATAAATTTGATTGGAATAGTAAAGAATAGAAGGTATGAAGATATGCAAAAGGTCTCCGTTTGACAGGCGTATTGTACTTGTGGTAGATTATCTGCTCGGTGGCTACTTAAGGTAGTGACGCTAGGGGAGTAGAAAGGCTGGCTGGCTGAAGCCGGGGGTTTCTCTCGCAAGTAGAGCGGCGCGTGGCCAGGCAGCTTTTTGGTTGTCAGATAGCAGGTTTAGAGGTATAGATATGCCAACAATTAATCAGCTTGTTAGAAAAGGAAGAGTTAAGCAGAAGAGGCGAACGAAAGCGCCTTCTTTGCACTATATCTACAATGCGATGAAGAGCAGGACTATACCAACGTCTGGCGCGCCTCAGAAGCGGGGTGTTTGTATACAGGTGAAGACTGTTACTCCCAAAAAACCTAATTCTGCGCTGCGCAAGATCGCCAAGGTGAGATTAAGCAATGGTGCGGAAGTGAATGCTTATATCCCGGGAGAAGGTCATAATTTACAGGAGCACTCTGTGGTTCTAGTTCGAGGAGGTAGAGTTAAGGATGTGCCGGGTGTACGTTATCATATCATTCGGGGGACGCTAGATACCGAGGGTGTGGCTAATCGTAAGCGAGGTCGTAGTAGATATGGTGCCAAGAAATCAAAGGATAAGGCCAAGGATTAACGGGGAGAACTGATGCCAAGGAGAGCGAATAAGGATCTGCAAAGAGTAATACCTCCGGATGCGAGGTATAACAGCGTCACCATTGCTAAATTTATCAACAAGATCATGGTGCGAGGGCAGAAGGCTACTGCAGAGCGCGTAGTCTATGATGCATTGGGTATCGCCAGTGAACAGCTGGGGAAGGAGCCATCGGGAGTTATGGAAGAGGCAATAAGAAGTGCTACTCCTTTGCTTATGGTAAAGCCTCGCAGGGTAGGTGGAGCTACTTATCAGGTTCCTATGGAAGTGGCCCCTCAGAAAGGCCAGGGGATGGCCATGCGGTGGATTATCGCTTCAGTGCGAGGTCGCACGGGCAAATCTACAAAGGAAAAGCTGGCTAGTGAACTGGTTGATGTTATAGAGGGTCGGGGGGCAACGATCAAAAAGCGCGAAGATATACATAGGATGGCTCAAGCTAATAAGGCTTTTGCACATTTCCGCTGGTGAGAACTACATTGAAAACTATGCTCAAGACAAAGGGAGAGCTGACGTTGCGAACTTTTCCTTTAGAGAAAATTCGGAATATAGGGATAATTGCCCATATAGATGCGGGCAAGACTACGACTACGGAGAGAATTCTCTATCGTACTGGGCGCACCTATAAAATTGGTAATGTTGATGAAGGCACGGCGGCCATGGACTGGATGGCCCAGGAGAGAGAACGTGGCATTACCATAGTGGCTGCAGCTACTGCCTGCTATTGGAATGGTTATTGTATCAATATAATTGATACCCCGGGGCATGTAGATTTTACTGTTGAGGTAGAACGTAGCTTGCGTGTGCTTGATGGAGGGGTGGTTGTCTTTGACGGAGTAGCCGGTGTAGAGGCGCAGTCGGAGACTGTATGGAGGCAGGCGGATAAATATAACGTGGCCAGAGTTTGTTTTGTTAGCAAGATGGACAGGGCCGGCGCTAATTTCGATTACACAGTATCCATGATTAGAAATCGGTTGCAGGCCAATTTGTTGCTGTTGCAGCTTCCGCTGGGTTCAGAGAGTCTATTTGAAGGGGTCATAGATCTGGTGGGAAATAAGGCTATTATCTTTTCAGATGATCCCAGCATGGACCAAATAGAAGAGCCCATACCAGATAATTTGCTCGATGTGGCTTCTACTCATCGCCAGGAATTGATAGAGAAGCTAGCAGAGAATGATGATGAGGTTATGTCGATGTATCTTGAGGACCGTGAAATACCTGTTCCCGTTCTTAAGAGGGCTATAAGAGCGTTAACTGTCTCCAACAAGGTAATTCCGGTTCTATGCGGTAGCGCTCTCAGGGGCAAGGGAATTCAACCTCTTCTGGATGCCATTGTCGATTATCTCCCGTCGCCCGTTGATATTCCTGTTATTCCTGCCAAGGATCTCAGGGATAATAAAGAGGTTATCTGTAGACCGAGCGATGATGAACCTTTCTCTGCTCTCGCTTTCAAAATGGTGGCGGATCCTTTTATGGGAAAGTTGACCTATATTCGCGTTTATTCGGGGCAGATAAAAGCTGGTATGCAAGTTCTGAATTCTACCAGCGGGGGGAAAGAACGGCTCGGTAAATTATATGTCATGCATGCTAATCATCGTGAAGAGGTTGATCATGCAGATACGGGCAGTATTGTAGCTACAGTTGGGCTCAAGAAAACCTCTACAGGAGATAGCCTTTGTGAGGCTTCGCGACCCGTTGTATTTGAGCGTATCCAGTTCGCTGAACCAGTTCTCTCGCTGGCCATTGAACCCAAGAGCAAAGCTGACCAGGATAAGCTAGAAGGAGCGCTGGATAAGCTTACCTCTGAGGATCCCTCTCTTAAGATCTACTATGATCAAGAGGTGTGTCAGACGATTATCTCTGGGATGGGAGAACTCCACCTTGAAGTTGCAGTAGAGCGCATGTTGCGTGAATATGGAGTGAAAGTAAACGTGGGTAGGCCGCAGGTAGCTTATAAGGAGACCATCGCTTCTACCGCAGAGTCTGAAGGGAAGTTTATCCGCCAGTCTGGAGGCAAAGGTCAATATGGACACGTGTGGCTTAAGCTTGAGCCAGGAGAAAAGGGCGCAGGCAATAGTTTTGTAGAGAAACTACGCGGTGGGGCGGTCCCTCGAGAATACATTCCTGCTATAGGGGCAGGAGCAATGGCAGCTTTGCAAAATGGAGCCCTGGCGGGTTATCCTATGGTGGATGTTAAAGTGACTCTGTATGATGGGAGCTATCACGAAGTTGATTCCTCTGATGCGGCCTTTAAGATGGCGGCTTCTCTGGCCGTCAAGGATGGATTGAAAAAGGCCAGCCCTTTGCTGTTGGAGCCAATTATGAATCTGGAGCTAGTTACTCCTGCTGAGTTTTTAGGAGATATAATGGGAAATCTGAACTCCAGGAGAACTCATATTACGCATACTGAAAGTCATGATGGTTTCTTTGTTGTGTGCTGTCTCATTCCCCTGGCAGAGGCCTTTGGGATCACAGGTGATTTGCGGTCTCTTAGTCAAGGGAGAGCAAGCCACACAATGCAATTTCAAAAATACGAAGCGCTCCCGTTAAATCTCAGCGAGCAAATTATCAAGCAGGGTGGGAAGAGTTAAATGATTGGGCAAAAAGTTCGTGTTAAGGTCAAGGGGTTCGATCATAAGTTGGTCGACCAGGCAGCTAGGCAAATAGTAGAGACAGCAGAACGCACGGGGGCGATAGTTACAGGGCCAGTTCCTCTGCCCACGCGCATCGAAAAGTTTTGTGTTATTCGCTCTCCTCACATCGATAAAGATTCCCGAGAGCAATTTGAGATTCGGACGCATAAGAGGTTAATCGATATACTGCATCCAACATCTAAGACCGTAGATGCCCTGACGCAACTGAATTTAGCGTCTGGAGTGGAGATAGATATTAAGCTATAATAGAGACTTGTTTTTGAACTGGCGAAATTATGAAAATAGATTTTGAGTTAGCATCATCTGATATCGAGGTAAGGATATGTTTTCGGGCATTATAGGGAAGAAGTTAGGGATGACTCGATTCGTGCAGGAGAGCGGAGAGGTAGTGTCGGTGACTGCTGTCGAGGTGAAGCCCTGTGTTGTAGCGCAGGTGAAGAGCAAAGAGAAAGATGGCTACACTGCTATTCAGTTGGCCTCGAAAGAGGTGAAAAATCTTAATTCGCCAGAACGTGGCCATCTTAAGGACTTGGGGAATTTTAGCTACCTGAGAGAGTTTAGGGTTAGCGATGTGGAGGATGTTCATCGAGGTGACAAGATAGACTGCAGCTTTTTAGAAAGGGGAGATCTGGTAAATATAAAAGGTCTCACTAAAGGCAAAGGGTTTGCTGGTACGATAAAGCGGCATCATTTTCGCCGTGGTCCTAAAACTCATGGACAATCTGATCGAGAGCGCGCGCCGGGTTCCATCGGTGGGACTACCTTTCCTGGCAAGGTACTGAAAGGGAAACGCATGGCGGGGCATATGGGGAGCAGGCAGATGACTTTGCGCAATGCTACGGTTATTCAGGCTGATCCGGATCGCAACCTGCTCTTGCTGAAAGGGGCGGTGCCTGGTGCCAACGGAGGGCTATTAATTATCAAGAAGGCTGGGATATAAGAATGCAAGCTCCATTATATAATTCGATGGGCGAGATAGCCGGGCAAACTGAGATCAGGGAAGATATATTTGGCATTCCCTTTAACGGTGCCGTGGTCCATCAGGCCATGGTAAGACAGCTGGCTAATCGTCGTCAGGGTACTGCCTCTACAAAGACGCGGGGAGAAGTGCGGGGGAGTAACAGGAAGTTATACTCCCAAAAGCACACTGGCAGGGCCCGGAGAGGAGATATAAAATCTCCTATTCTCAGAGGGGGTGGAGTAGCTTTTGGGCCCAAGCCGCGTTGCTACCGCCAGCTGATGCCCAGGAAAATGAGGAGG
>CAZVCX010000132.1:0-4151 GCA_964626375.1 uncultured Dehalococcoidales bacterium
ATTCAGCATAGTTTTTTCCAGCTTGGACAGGCCAAGACGAGCTGTCTGAACGCCATCACGGTTAGTAACATCTACGAAATATATCTTAGCCATATAAAGCTTTCCTCATAACAACCAAGGATTTAATTTAACACTATTTCGCTCTACAGGCAAATCATACAATGTCATTTATAGTATAATAGGTGATGTTGTCATCATGTCGAAAATTAGAATAGGCATTATCAATTCTACGGGATACATAGGTGCCGATCTGGTGCGCCTGATACACCAACATCCTGATACAGAGCTTAAATGGATCACAGGGCGAAGCTCTGCGGGGCAAAGTTTGGGCAGTGTGTTTCCCTCTCTGGAAACAACGGAGCAGACTATAATGAGCGAACCAGATGATAACATTGACCTCGTTTTTTCTGCCATGCCCCACAAAAGCAGCACGGAAATAGTCCCAGCCCTACTAGAGCGCGGCATTAGAGTTATCGATGTTAGCGCAGACTTTCGATTAAAAGATGCCAGCGCATACCCAAAGTGGTACAACTTCTCTCATCCAGCACCGGAGTTACTGCAAGAGGCAGTATATGGCTTACCTGAATTACACCGCGAAGAAATCATCACCGCATCGTTAGTTGCCAACCCTGGCTGCTACAGTACCTGTGCCATACTAGCCTTAGCGCCAGCAATAAAAGAGGGCCTCATCGAACTAGATATAATAGTGGACAGCAAATCGGGAATTTCTGGGGCGGGGAGAACTCTGAGTATCACCACGCACTACGCCGAAGCCAACGAGAACGTCTGTGCTTACTCTCTTAGCGGACACCGTCACCTACCAGAAATAAAGCAAGAACTGGAAATGCTGGGCCACCTTTCACCCATCTCCATAATCTTTGTACCCCATCTAATTCCCATGACGCGAGGCATATTGAGTTCCTGTTATGCCAAGACCAGGATCAATCTGTCACAGAAGGAGATAGAACAACTATACCGTGAATTTTACAGAGAAACGCCTTTTGTAAGAATAACAACTCGAGAACCACACACCAAACATGTATGGGGCAGTAACTTCTGCCTCATTTATCCTCACATCGATACGAGAACAGGCAAATTGATAGTTATTAGTTGCATCGACAACCTAGTAAAGGGGGGTGCGGGGCAAGCAGTACAGAACATGAACTTGATGTTTGGGCTTACCGAGACTAATGGACTTGCAAGCCTGCCCATTTATCCCTAAAATAAAGGCCTTGCCCTCATCGTCTAGAGGCCTAGGACGTCAGCCTTTCAAGCTGAAGATCAGGGGTTCGAATCCCCTTGAGGGCAGTTCTTATCCCCTCCGTAAGTTTCGTAAAAGACCATATCAGAGAGAGATTTTCTGTATGGATTATTGCCCTCCTCTGCAGGATACCCCAAAGGAGTCATTTCTACCACCACTACTCCATCTGGCACCTTAAGAATTTGAGCCACCTCCCGAGCGTCAAAAGCCCCTATGTGCACTGTCCCCAGACCAAGTGCATGAGCAGCCAGAGCAAGATTCTGCATAGCCAAGGCCACATCGAACATATACCAATCACCTTTGTCGGTGCTCAATTCTCCATCCTTAAAACCGGACCGACCCAATCTAGCACATGCAACAATGATTAAAGGTGCCTGAGCAATATCCTGACGCACAGAATTCCACAAAGCCAACGTATCAGCCAGCCTATGCTTTGTTTCTTCTTTTTTGATCACTATAAATTCCCAGCATTGGGTATTGGCCCACGAAGGAGCCCAACGAGCCGCCTCCAATACAGAATTAATGACTTCATCCTTTACCGGTTCGGATTTATAAATACGGATGCTCCTTCTGTCTCTTATAGCTTTCATTACTTCCATTTACTCTCACTCCTTGAGTGTATTTCTTTTACTTTTACCTTTACTTTTCCCATCCTCCTTCACCAACCAGTGGGACAAAATAACATCCACCAAGATTTTCAATTTTATTTATTTTCCTACATTTCGTAACTTTGACCAGTTCCTGCTCCCAATAAGAACCTACAGGTATAACCATACGCCCTCCCCAAGCTAACTGTTCAATCAATACCGGGGGGATACGTGGGCTACCTGCAGCAACCATAATAGCATCATACGGAGCCTCTGTAGACCATCCTAAGGTTTTGCCTGCAATATGAACTTCGACATTGGCATATCCAAGTTCTTGCAAAACGCGCTTAGCCGATTCCGCCAGTTCGGGAACGATCTCCACGGTAATCACTCTACTCACCATCTCTGCTAGCACCGCAGCTTCGTACCCACTCCCTGTGCCCAACTCCAAAACCTTTTCTTTGCCCTTCAACTCCAGTGCCTGCAACATCAAGGCAACGATGAAAGGCTGCGAAATAGTCTGCCCAAAACCAATGCTCAAGGGACGATCATCATAAGCCTCGAAGCGACTTTCTGGAGGAACAAAAGATTCCCGAGGAACTCTCCTTATAGAGTCTACTACACGCTTATCCGCAATATGAGCATCAAGTTTTCTGATTAATTTATCTCTGGCAATCTCCAAACACGCCATTTCTTATCCTCAAACCCATCATCCAAGCACAAATGATAGTATGACGATAAGCAGAACTAAAGAACCTGCAAGAATACCTGTAAACTTCAAGTCATGGCTTACATAGCTGTAATCGCGACCGGCATGGGATTGCTGATGGTCAGGAGATACAACTCGTAGAGGAGGAGACGGAGCAACCCCCTTTGCTCTATCTATTCCCCCTGCAGGTTGCTTACTAACTGTTGCCCCAACTCCAGACTTATACTTCGGTTTACGCTGATGAGACTTCTTACTCACTTCTTTCACCTCATGCCAAAGCTAGCTTGCTCGTATATTTTAGTACTGGAAATATATACGTGTCCCAACAACTGTTGAAGAGAGTGAAGATCAGTGCCCGATTTCAGCTTGCGCATGGCGAAGCTGTGGCGAAGCACCTGAGGCGTAATTTGATCGTCCAAACCAGCCTTGGCCGCATAATTCTTCAGGATCTGCCAAAAACCCTGTCTCGTAAGTCGCTTGCCTCTTAAATTAAGAAATAGCGCTTCTTCCTCATTAAAGAGCAAATCAGGCCTGTTGTTCTCAATAAATTCTTTCAACATCTGGCCCATCCGGTAGCCAAAAGGGACTTCCCTGTTACTTCCACCACGTACACAAATCAAACAATTTCGCTCGAGGTCAACGTCCTTAACATCCAGCGACACCAACTCGCTTACGCGCAAACCCGTAGCGTAAAGCAACTCCATCATCACTACATCTCTTCTTGCCTCTGGAGTAGTCATCTTTGCAGGCCGTTCCAGAAGGGATTGATATTCATCAGAGGACAAAACCTTCAGCTTATGCCTGCTTACCTGAGGAGACATTAATTTCTCTGCAGGATTGTCCTTCATTTTACCAGAATCAACCATGAACTTGAAAAATGATTTAGCCGTTGCTATCTTTCGTGCCACAGTAGCCGGAGAGTATCTCTTTTCCCTCAGATTAAGCAAATAAGCTTTCAAGAGATCACCCTGAGAATCCATGACTCCTCTCATCTTCTCCTGTTCGAGATAATTCGCGAGCTGATTCAAATCATTGCGATAAGCAACCACCGTATTCCGGGAACATTTTTTCACTTTTGCCTGATGTTCCAGAAAAGTCTCAACATCTCTATTCATGTGACTTTATTGTAACATAATGTTGCCAGATTTTGTGCACATTTTGTCTCCTCCCATACCCTTGCTACAATAGAACCACTATGGAATCACTACACTTAGAGCAACAATTAAGAACTCTACCTGTCAATCCTGGAGTCTATCTATTCAAGGACTATAAGAGCAAAATTATTTACATCGGCAAAGCTGCCAATCTAAATAACAGAGTAAGAAACTATTTCACTACTATCGATAAATTACCGACAAAAACTCGGCACATGATAACCAGAATAAGGGACATCGATTTCATGGTTACCGGTACTGAGCAAGAAGCTCTTATTCTGGAAAACAATCTAATAAAGAAATACCAGCCTCACTACAACATTCGACTTAAGGACAGCAAAACTTTCCCCTACCTTAAGATCAGCCTCAACGAAGATTGGCCACGCATTTACATCACCAGGAGATTGTATAAAGACGGCGGCAGATACTTTGGCCCCTTT
>CAZVCX010000133.1:0-3097 GCA_964626375.1 uncultured Dehalococcoidales bacterium
CCACTGACAGCTATGTCGTTAACCCCATCTTTTTCCCAGGAGGAGATATAGGGAAGTTATCGATATGCGGCACAATTAATGACCTTGCCATGAGTGGAGCTAATCCACTCTACCTGAGCTTATCACTTATCATTGAAGAAGGCCTGCCTCTTAACGAACTGAAGCTGATAATACAATCAATAAAAGCAACGACGGAAAAGGCTGGGGTGAAAATTATTACCGGGGACACCAAAGTAGTAAATAAAGGACAGACCGACAAGATATTTATTAACACATCAGGGATAGGGGCAATCTCTCCGAACATTAACATCTCAGGATCCAACGCCAAAGTTGGAGATGATATTATCCTAAGCGGTACTATTGGTGATCACGGCATGGCTATAATGAGTCAGCGAGAGGGGCTCAAGTTTGAAATATCGGTGGAAAGCGACTGCGCTCCCCTAAATGAGATGGTCTCCCAAATGATATTAGCTTCTCATAAAATTCACTCTCTTCGCGATCCTACTAGAGGAGGTTTGGCAACGACTCTCAATGAACTCGCCCATCAGTCCGACGTTGGCATCGTGATAGAGGAAACCAAGATACCAATCAAAGAGGGAGTGAGAGCTGCCTGCGAGCTTTTGGGATTTGACCCTCTTCACATCGCCAACGAGGGCAAGTTAATAGCCATAGTGGACCATCATGACACCGACAAGATCTTAGCCAGCATAAAGTCCAATCAATACGGCAAAGATGCAGCTATAATTGGGGGGATAACTGATGCCCATAAAGGCAAAGTAGTACTTAAAACAAAATTTGGCCCCTCACGTCTCGTCGATATGCTAACAGGAGAACTATTACCACGGATATGCTAGATGAGCAGGAGAATTTTATTGCTTAACTGCAGGCAAGGACAATTCTAGTGATTTCTGTTGGCGTTGATATCATAGAAGTAGAGCGAATCAGATTAGCTCTTGCCAGATGGCAAAGGCGCTTTTCTGAACGAGTTTATACCAAAGACGAAATTGAGAACTGCAACGGTGATCCATCCTCTCTGGCAACTCGATTCGCTGCCAAGGAAGCAGTAATGAAAGTTCTGGGCACTGGAACGCACAGCATCAAGTGGCAGGAAATCGAAATACTCAGCAATGATTCAGGCAAGCCATTTGTCAAGCTCTACGGCAATGCCAGCACAAGGTTGAAGGAACTCCATATGAGCGAGGTCGCCATCAGCATTTCCGATACCAGAGATTATGCCGTCGCCACAGCGATAGGCACATAGCTATTCAAGAAACTTCCCTGCTATAATGCCAGAGGTATGCTGGCCAAAGTATTGAGCTGCGCTATAATTGGTTTGGAAGGGTCCATGATTGATGTGGAAACAGATATTCTTGCAGGATTGCCTTCCTTTACAATAGTAGGCCTACCCGATAAGGCGATACAGGAATCCAGAGACAGAGTCAAATCAGCCATAAAAAACTCGAACTATAAATTTCCTAACAGGCGTATCACCGTCAATCTCGCTCCTGCAGACATCAAGAAGGTAGGACCTTCCTATGACCTGGCTATAGCCATGAGCATATTGAGCAGTTCAGAGCAGCTAAGTGTGGACTTCACCGATAGCATTTTTCTGGGAGAACTTTCCCTTGATGGCAGATTACGCCGTACTCACGGCATACTTCCCATGGTATCATTGGCCAGAGATAAGGGCTTGAGCCAAGTATTTGTCCCCTTAGATAATGCCGAAGAAGCCTCGCTGCTAGAAAATATATCTATCTTCCCTGTAGAATCATTAGCCCAGCTAGCAGCACACTTCAAAGGAGAACTTGAGATACTCCCATATCACGGGGAAAAAGATCTGCAGCGAAGAGCCCCTTCCAGTTACACCTTCGACTTTAGCCATGTTAAAGGGCAGGAACATGCCAAGCGAGCCCTGGAGATAGCAGCTGCGGGCAGGCACAACATCTTGATGACAGGGCCACCGGGGAGTGGCAAAACCATGTTAGCTCGTTCCTTGCCTTCCATACTCCCTCCTCTGACCACAGAAGAAGCTATTGAGGTAACCAAAATTTATAGCGTCAGCGGTTTATTGCCTCCGGACACTTCACTCGTTACAGAGCGCCCTTTCCGTTCTCCACACTACACTATCTCCCACTCTGGTCTAACGGGAGGAGGACAATGGCCTCGGCCTGGTGAGATAAGCCTAAGTCACAATGGAGTATTATTTCTAGATGAATTTCCTGAGTTTGGTCACGTTGCACTGGAATCATTGCGCCAGCCCATGGAAGATAAGGTGGTGACCATCAGCAGAGTACATGGCAATGTAACGTTCCCTGCCAATTTCATGTTAGTCGCGGCTATGAATCCTTGCCCATGTGGCTACTATGGAGATCCTTTCAGGGAATGCAAATGTTCTGTAACGGAAATTACTCGATACAATAAGCGAATAAGCGGCCCTTTACTGGACCGCATAGATATCTTTATTGATGTTCCACATGTCGAATATGAAAGACTTACAACAGAAAAATCGGCAGAAACATCTAGCACGGTAAGAGAAAGGGTCAAAGCAACTCATAAAACACAGTTGGAGCGTTTTACAGGTACAGCCACTTTCAGCAACGCCAGCATGAGCCCCACAGAGATGAAGAAGTTTTGTATGCTTGAAGCGACAGCACAGAGCCTTTTCCATACAGCAACAAAACAGTTACACCTCACCGCCCGCTCTTTCTACAGGGTACTGAAAATTGCCCGCACTATCGCCGATCTCGAAAATAGTACGGGCATCAAAACCCACCACATAGCCGAAGCATTACAATATCGTCGCAAAGAGCCTTTTTGATCAGGTACTACCAAACTACTAAAAGAATTACTCCAGCAGCGCCCAACAACAATAGACCCAAAACCATGGAAATCTTTCCCCCCAATACCCACGCCCCTAACCATGACCTTTGAGGTTCATGGGTTATATATTCCTTGATATCTTTCCCCTTTAAGATAGAATCGTAATAGCGACTTCTTTCCCTACGCCCAAGGAGCAAAGCTACCACGCCAAAAATGGTAAAAAATGCTCCCATCCCCAATATTGCCCAGCAAGTGGCAACCGCCATTTCATCCTACT
>CAZVCX010000134.1:0-3812 GCA_964626375.1 uncultured Dehalococcoidales bacterium
ACCAAACTTTTAAAAAAAAATGTCCCGCCTTTTTACCCGTAACCTTTTACCTCTTCCTTGGATACAGGTAGATGATGAAGTGCCTGCGGACTTCGTTCAGAATATACCTCTCGGGCCAGGGTCCCATTCCGGATATGGACTGTTGAGTGAAACGGCCTCGCTGTTGTGGTATACGGGAGTGAGCTGGCGGTATCAACTATATTGTGATAAACGGGGTTATTATACTCTAGGGCCGGTTGTAATCACCTCCGGAGATATGTTTGGTTTTTATCGACGTTCAACTACTGAGTTGCAGGAAGAGCACATCGTCGTGTATCCTAGGATTTTCCCCGTTGCTGAGATGATAATCCCACCGCTACACCCTATGGGAGATTCTGCAGCAGAACGGCGCATCTTCGCAGATCCATCGCGCATAATAGGTGTACGAGAATATGATCCCAGGGACAGTTTGAAACACGTCCACTGGAAGGCGACAGCGCGCCACCAGAGCTTGCTGGTAAAGGTATTTGAGCCAACCACCACGCTTAAAGTAGCGCTGTTCCTTTCGGTTGATAGTTTCCATAACGATGCAACTCATGATCCCGCAGGGTTTGAACTTGGCATCAGTGCGGCTGCTTCCATAGCCAACCGCGTTATTCAGCAGGGTAGTGCAGCAGGACTTTTCGTTAATACGATGATGGCCGATACAGGTAGACCTGCCAGGATTCCTCCTGGCAGAGATAACTCTCGGCTGATGAACATACTGGAAGCTCTGGCCAAGGTCACTACATCTTTTGGAATTCCATTCGAGGATTTTCTTCAGAGCGAGCAAGGGAATTTGGCATGGGGAACAACTCTCATTTTTATACTTTCCAGCATTTCTGAGACAATGGCGGGAAGGCTTATGTTCCTTAAAGAGAAGGGATATCGGATGATGGTTCTTCTGGTGGGAGAAGGGGATGGGAATAAAGAAGCTCTGAGCAATTCTATTCCCTGTCGACGCATCAGATGTCCGGAAGACCTAGCAAAGGCTTCCTATGGAGGAGTATATTGAAGCTGAACTGGCACAGTGGCGTTTTGTATGCCATGACAATGGGCATGGAGATGTGCTGGTTGTATGTTCTGGCAGCCTTGCTAAACGAGCAGGTAGCAGGAAGAGCGCTATCGATTTCTGGTATATTAGCTTTCTATCCACTGTCTTTTGGCATCAATAAGTTACTCTCTCGCATTAAGATGCCGCTGCTTGGTATCGTTCGGAGAAGTGTATGCTGGCTAATATGGGCTGCGCTGGCGTTGATTGCAGTAAAGACACAGCTCTTTGGAAATACAGGATGGTTTGAAGCTGCCTGGATTAAAGCTATTCCTGTAGCTTTTACCAACTTAATATATTCTTTTGGCCCGGAGATTCTCTTGCTGATACTTACTGCTGTTATCTGGAAGTTGGGGCAGCGCTTGTCATGCAGCAAGCTCAGCTTCTCTGCTACTGTCAGCGAGTTTCAATTTGGCCTTGTTATGTTGCTCATGATATTTTTTATTATCTCCATGATGGAGATAGAGCTCGTGGGATTGATTCCCGTTGCCATGATATTTTTCCTCTTTGCTCTGGGAGGAATGTCTATTTCTCATGCCAGAGAAGGCAAGAGTTGGCTTTCGAGCTTGTCCCAGGGGCGTTGGATGGGGCTTTTGTTGGGTGGCATAGGGATAATCCTTGCTGTAGGACTGGTCATTGGTTTCGTGGCGACGCCGGAGCTGGTACAGGTGCTGCTGGATGCACTGAAATGGATATGGGAATTGATCATCAGAGTAATGAGTTTTATAGCTGGCCTTTTCCCCCCGTCCGGCGAGCCACCGGAAATGCCCCCGGCCTCTCCTTTGCCTGAAGGGTCTCCAGAGAGGACTTTTATGTGGTCCATGTCGGAAACGCTTCGGAGTGTCCTGCGAATAGTGTGGCTCGTTGTAGTAATAGGCGTTATCCTCGTTGCTATGTGGAGTGTATCGTCACAAATACTGGACTGGCTGCGGCGCAAACTGGCTGGCACGGAGGGAGCTGAGTTTGAGCCACTGGAAGGTGCATTCAAAGCGGATCTCTTGATCTTGCTCAAGATGATTTTGCAAAAGATTCGCAGTGCGTGGTTGGCTTTCAGGCAGAGGAGGCAAGGACATCCACTCATTCCTGAAATCGAATCGGTGCGCCAGATTTATCGTTGTCTGTTAAAATGGGGCTCTGCTTCTGGCTACCCGAGGCAGTTGGCCCAGACTCCATATGAATATCTTCGTACGCTGGCAGTCGCTCAGCCGGAACTTATGGAAGACATAGCATTTATCACGAGCAGGTATGTGAGCGTGCGTTATGGTTCTTCGCTGCCAGATAAAAATGAGCTGCATGAGCTAAAGCAAAGCTGGCACAGGATAAAGAGCGTGGGTTCTGCCTGATAGTTCAAAAAGATGTATCATTGGATGAGCGAAACATATGAGAGAATATCATGGTAAAGAGAGGGGCTTTCCTGCAAGTGTACCGGATATGATGTTCCCTGACAAAAAGGAGGTATCATGAAATGAGTAAACCGGTTGAGACCATCGGAGTTGAGGCGTCGAGGATAAGAGAAGCGGCAGAGAAGTTTATCTCCAATGTAGGAGAGGTTATCGTTGGCAAGAAGGGAGCCATCGAGCTGGTTCTGGTGTCCTTGTTGTGCGAAGGCCATATATTGCTTGAAGATGTACCCGGCATGGGAAAGACCATGCTGGCGAGGGCGACAGCCCGCTCTCTGGGTTGCCGCTTCAATAGAATTCAGTGTACGCCGGACCTGTTGCCTTCAGATGTTACCGGCATCCATTACTTCAATCAGAAGACCTCGGAGTTTGAATTCCGCCCGGGCCCCATTATGGCCAATATAGTTCTGGTTGATGAGATAAATCGTGCTACTCCCAGAACTCAGGCTTGTCTACTGGAATGCATGCAGGAGCAACAGGTTACTGTCGATCTGGATACCGTTTCACTGCAGCGGCCCTTTCTGGTTATCGCGACACAAAACCCCGTGGAACTGGAGGGAACGTTCCCTTTGCCTGAAGCTCAGCTTGACCGTTTCCTGCTGAGGGTCAGGATAGGTTATCCTTCGGAGGAAGAGGAGAGGAATATCCTCATGCGCTTCCAGCGAGCAAATCCTCTTGATACCCTGGGTGAAGTCATCAGCGCAGATGAGCTGCTGAAATTGCAGGAGATGTGCCGACAGGTTTACGTTGAAGAGTCAGTTTACAGCTATATCACCGCCATCGCCAGGGCTACCAGGGAACATCCCGATATTAGCCTGGGAGCCAGCCCCCGCGCTTCTATGGGGCTTCGCCTGGCATCGCAGGCGCTGGCCGCTATTCGTGGTCGCGATTATGTCATTCC
This sequence comes from uncultured Dehalococcoidales bacterium, assembly GCA_964626375.1. Lineage (GTDB taxonomy): Bacteria > Chloroflexota > Dehalococcoidia > GIF9 > AB-539-J10 > M55B177. The sequence continues at coordinate 3,371 of CAZVCX010000134.1, forward strand.
TGATGATGTGAAACAAGTAGCAGTTTCGGTGCTGGCTCATCGGCTTATCGTGAATACGGGGTCCCGTATAAAAGGGAAATCCGGCGAGGCCATAGTGGAGAGCATTATCTCTGAAGTTCCCGTGCCCGTGGAAAAACAGTCATAGGAAAATGGAAGTTGGATCATTTGGAGGGAAGCTAAAGTCCTATCTTACCGGATACCTCGCGCATTCCCGTGATGGTATCTTGGATGAGATCTCTCAACTCTACGCCTAGCATGCTGCATCCATTTTCAATTATTGATCGGTTTACGCCTGCAGCAAAGGACTTGTCCTTCCATTTCTTCATTACGGATTTTGCTTCCATATCCATCACGCTTTTTGAAGGTCGTACCAGGGCTGCTGCTGCGACGAGGCCAGTTAGTTCATCTACGGCGTAAAGTGTCTTTTCCATTCTGCTCTGCG
>CAZVCX010000135.1:0-5805 GCA_964626375.1 uncultured Dehalococcoidales bacterium
TGAAATTTGGCCTTGGGAAGCTAAAGATGCTGGAGTCAAAGTTGTAGCTACCGGTAGGCCTGATTTTCCCAACCAGGTAAATAACTCTCTTGGTTTTCCTGGCATATTCCGTGGTACATTGGATGTGAGAGCCAAGACTATAACTGACGAAATGTGTATCACTGCAGCTTATGAACTGGCTGAATGTGCTAAGGATCGAGGAATTTCTCCTGATTATATAATTCCTACTATGGAGGAATGGGAGGTATTTATTCGAGAAGCTGTAGCGGTGGGGATGAAGGCTATAGAGCAAGGGGTAGCGCATCGAGAGCTAAGTAGGCAAGAATTAACGATGCATGCCGAGAATATGATCAACCAATCGAGAGAAGCTACTGCTATGCTAGTGAAAACAGGATTCATTCCAACTCCTTAAGAGAAATAGCATGTAGAGAAAATTAAATCATTAGGGACAGGAGGATTTAAAGTGGTCAATGAAGCGGACGTTAGAATACCTGTAAGAATATCCATCGGTGAATTGGAACGGCGGTGGGGATTGGTTAGGCGGATGATGGAGGACAAAAAATTAGATTTTTTAATAGCGCAGAACTGTACTGACTATCTCGGGGGGAATATAAAATGGTTTACTGATATGCCTGCCCTGCATAATTATCCAGTGACCATTATTTTCCCGCGTGAGGATGAGATGACTACAATTTGGAGTGGGCCACGACGTCCCCAAGAACCAAATCCTCCAGCTTGGTGTCTGAGAGGAGTCAAGAAACGACTAAGTGTGCCTATTATACCGTCACTCAGTTACAGCAGTATTTATGATGCTGAAGTAGTAGTACAAGAACTAGCACCGTACAAGAATAGCCGTATAGGGCTTGTGGGAATGGGATTTATTTCTGCGGCATTCTATAAATACCTGACTGACAATCTCAGTAGCAGTGTAGAATTTGTCGATGTCACGGATGAAATAGATCACTTCAAGGCTGTCAAAAGCGAAGAGGAAATTGAATGCATAAGGGAGACCTGTAAACAGCAGGATATTGCTTTTGAATATGCACTACAATGTATTAAGCCAGGCAGAAGAGACTTTGAGGTTTATGCGGATATAAGGCACAAATGTGCCAGTATGGGAAGTGAGCAACAACTTGTGATGGTTGGTTCAGCCCCGAAAGGGACTGCTAACGTCATGTATTATGAACATTTTGGCAATAGGGTTATTCAGGAAGGGGATACTTTCACGGTTCTAATAGAATCAAACGGGCCCAGCGGTTTTTATGGGCACGTGGCTAGAGTGGTAAGTCTTGGCAAAGCATCACAGGAGTTGGTTGAACAGACTGAGCTTGCAGTACAGGCACAAGAAGTCTCTTTAGATCTTCTTAAACCAGGCGCTAACCCGGAGGATATATGGGATGCTAATAACGCATTCATGAGGAAGATAGGCTATGTGGAAGAAACGCGTATATATGCGCATGGGCAGGGGTATGATTTGGTAGAGAGACCTTCACTGCAGCCTGGGGAAAATATGAAGATAGAAGCTAATATGAATATTGCAGTTCATCCAACTGTCTGGTCTAAAAAAGCCATGGGGTTTGTATGTGAGAACTATATAATATCTGCTACAGGTGAACATGAATGCTTGCATAAGACAGCAAAGAAGGTCTTCGAGATATAATGCTCCAAGGTAGCGATCTTTATATTTGATCAGTAAAGGAGGAGAGAAAGTGAAGTTTGGGATCGTAGGCGCAGGGGCGATGGGGTGTTTATTTGGTAGCTTCCTGGCGAAGGTTCACAAAGATGTGTGGTTGTTGGATGTTTGGCAAGAGCACATTTCGCAAATTAATGCCCGTGGCTTAACAGTCTTAAATAAAGGCAGTATAGAAACTATCCCTATAAATGCTACCACAGACAGTCATGGCATAGGGGTATGCGATGTGGTCATGATATTCACCAAGTATCGTCATACAAGAGAGGCAATTCAAGATGCTTTAAACTTGATCGATGATAATAGTGTGGTCATAACGGTTCAGAATGGTATAGGTAACGTAGATATCATCTCTGAATTTGTGAATAGACGACAGGTCATTTTGGGGTTAACTATTCTGGGTAGTGCAATAAAGGGACCCGGGACAATTGAAATTACTGTTTCTGAGGAATCGCCTACATATGTATGGCCAGCAGAGGGAGAAGTAAGCGATCGCATTCAGGAGATCGTTGCCGCGTTCAACGCCGCTGGCCTTAATTTCCAATTGTCACCCAATGTGCAAGAACAGATATGGAGAAAACTGTGTTTGAACGCAGGACTATCAATCCTGCTTGCCCTTACAAGGCTGAATTGTGGTAATTTTATCAGCCAACCTTCCAGTTTAGATTTGATCAGGAGGCTGGTATTTGAAATTGTATCTGTGGGTAATAAAGAAGGCGTGATGCTCGAGCCAGAGGAAACATATGAATATGTTGTATCTCTTGCAAGGCAGTCTCCTGAACATCGTTCCTCAGCGCTCATGGATATCTTGAATGGCAGAAAGACCGAAATTGATTCCCTTAATGGGGCCATTGTCGACAAAGCTAAAGTTCATGGAATTGATGTGCCCTGTAATGTTATGGTTACTCATCTGATTCGGATTATCGAAAATACTTATAACCAAGCCATTCAATATCCTTGAACATGGCATATTGCCGAGAATTATTTTTAAAAGGGGGCGGTATGTAATGTCGTATTTAAAAAGCCTTAAGTGTATAAATTGCGGCACGGAAATCAGCTATGAAAAAGTAACATACTTTTGCCCTGTATGTGGGGGTTTGCTTGATCCTTTGTATGACTATGACTCCATTGCGAGAAATTTGCGGAGAGACGATATATCAGCTAGAAGCCCTTCAATATGGAAATGGAAGGAGTTTTTGCCAGTTATGGATGAAACGTGCATCGTATCACTTGGAGAAGGTGGGACGCCGCTGCTCAGGTGCCCCAAAATTGCCAAAGCCCTTGGTGTAAGAGAATTATACGTAAAGGACGATGCGCTTACCAACCCAACTGGATCACTTAAAGATAGACAGACATCTGTTGCTGTATCGAAAGCGGTAGAGCTTGGATATGATACTGTTTTTACTATTACCTCGGGTAATAATGGAGCATCATTGGCTGCCTACGCAGCCAAAGCTGGACTGAAGTGTATAGTTATTTTTACAGCTGGTGCGACCAGAGAAAAGATGCTCATGGCAGCGGCTCTCGGTGCCAAGTCAATAAAGATACAGGGAGAGGATAGCCAAGTGGCTGCTGCTGTTAACCATGTTCTGTCTGATGAAAGAGTGATGTGGTATGATTGTGGGTTTCGCACTTTTGAGCCCTTTATGTTTGAAGGGAGAAAAACTAATGCAATGGAAGTGTGTGAAAGCCTGAAGTGGGTAAATCCAAATAGGGTTCTTCATCCTTCAGTCGGCTCGATGGGAGTAATCAAAGCATGGAAGGGATATAAGGAATTATCATCTATCGGGTGGACTAGTGGCTCGTTACCCAAGATGACTGCTGTACAGCCTGCGAGTATTTCTCCTATAGTAAAGGCCTTCAATGAAGGCCTTGATGAGATAGTCCCTGTAGAACCAGGTGAAACTATCGCTGAAGCAATTGCATGTGCCGATTCTGGTGATCTGGGAAAGTGGACACTAGACGTATTGAGAGAATCTGGGGGGAGTGCGGTTGGTGTGACTGATGGTGAATTAGTGGAGGGCTTGAAATTGCTTGCTGGTGAAGGAATTTTCGTTGAACCGTCGGCAGCTGTAACCGTAGCAGCCGTAGACAGGTTAATTACAGAGGGCATCGCTGATAGAGAAGAAATTTTCGTTTGTGAGATTACGGGTGCAGGTTGGAAAAATTTTTCTTTTGCTGAAAAGACTTTTGGGTTGCCTAGAGTTATACAACCGAAAGAGGAAGACATTGCCTTATTTATTCGAGAATCTTTAAGCAATTAAACTTTGTAAGGAAACGAGGAGGAAATTTCCATGAGAAATGTAGAGGAAATTGAGAATGTACTTGCAGCGCGTACTCCTAAATCGAGAGTTCTTTTTGAACGAGCGCTGAAAGTTGTGCCTGGAGGAGTCCATGCAAATCTGAGATTTGTGCCGCCATATCCTTTCCACGTTGCCAGGGCAGAAGGGTGTAAACTCTATGATGTTGATGGGAATATCTATGATGACTATTGGATAGGCCATGGTGCAATGTTTCTGGGGCATGGTAATCCTGCAATTAAGGAGGCTGTGAGGAGACAGCTAGAAGATGGTTGGCTGTTTGGGCTTACTCATGAAAAGCACATTCAACTTGCTGAGAGGATCGTTGAATTAGTTCCGCATGCAGAGAAAGTGAGATTTGCCAATACGGGTACAGAAGCTGATTTATTTGCTATTAGGTTAGCACGTGCATTCACTGGTAAAAATTATATAGGGAAATTTGAAGGTGGTTGGCATGGTGGCTACGATCCATTGAATGTTATGGTGCATCCTCCCTGGGATCGCCCTAACTCAGCGGGCCTCACTGCAGATAGTTTGAAACATACTATTCCTCTGCCCTATAACGATCTCAACCGGCTTGAAGACAGAATAAGAGGTATGGAGAAACAGATAGCATGTATTATTGTGGAACCATTCCTAGGTGCAGGAGGGTTTATACCTCCTGAGCAGGGATTTCTTCAAGGGTTGCGAGATATAACTAAGAGGCATGGGATGCTTCTCATATTCGATGAAGTAATCACAGGATTCAGGCTTGCACCTGGTGGAGCAGCAGAATACTATGGGGTTATGCCCGACCTATCTATCTTTGGGAAGGCGCTCAGTGGTGGTTTCCCAATAGGAGCAATGGCTGGCAGAAAGGACATTCTTGATTTGATGAGTCCTCTCGCGGAGATCTCTCCGGACAAAAAAGTGGCCCATGGAGGTACTTTCTGCGCTAATCCGCTTTCAATGGTAGCAGGAATAGCTGCATTAGATCAGTTAAAAGGTGGAAAATACAATAAAATTGCTGGTGAAATGGGCGCAAGAGTGAGGGAAACATTACGTACCATCATAGGGGATAGGGCGCATGTTATAGGCGCTCACTGTGCAACTGCCGTACACTTCACGGATATCCCTCCGAAGAGTACGATTGAAGCAGCAACGCCGAGAAATATGGAAAAATCCAAGCTGATCAAGTTGGCGTTTCTTGCAGAGGGGCTCTACTTTGTGGAGGGTATGAGGGGATACACTACTCCTGCACATTCAGATGCTGAATTGGACAGAATGTTTAATACAACGGAGAAATTGGTCAAAGAAGGATTATTTGATTAATGGAAGGAGAAAAGAAGAAATGACTCGAAATATAAGGTACGTTTGTTATGGTTTGGGAGTAATGGGGACAAAAACCGCTATCGCTTTGCAAGATAAGGTAGGAATAGAGTGCGTTGGAGCTATAGATGCTAATCCAGATCTTATAGGCATGGATATGGGGGAAGTCATTGGAGCTAAAAAGAATGGCATCAAGATTTCCAGTGATGTAAGCAGTGTTCTATCCATGACAAAACCAGATATTGCAATTCATATGACTAGTTCACGAATTGCTATCGTTAAAGAGCAGTTGTCTGGCATTCTGCGGCATGGAGTTAATGTAGTATCTTCATGTGAAGAATTATTATACCCGTTCTTTTCCAGCCCTGAAGAGGCCAAGGATCTGGATAGAATAGCTAAAGATAATGGAGTGACTATTCTGGGGACTGGTATAAACCCTGGTTTTCTTATGGACACTTTACCTATCGTCTTGACAGGAGCATGTTTGAGAGTCGACAGCATAGAGGT
>CAZVCX010000136.1:0-2599 GCA_964626375.1 uncultured Dehalococcoidales bacterium
ATTTGATAATCCTGGAATATGAATTCTACGCCCTGGAGCAAAACGCTCCTCTATTTGAGAAATATTCCAACGTCTATGAGACAGGATTTAACATCCCGATGATAATCATTGGACCAGGGCAATATCTTTCCAATGTTGGCCCAATCTCAGGAAATGTAAGGGACACTCTGGACAAACTGGAACAAAATCCTTTGCCACTTATCGATGGTAGTTCCCAGGATTTTGAGGACACGGATCTCTCAACTCTACCGGGTTATCCAAAGATATGGCATCAAAACAAGATAGCTCTGAAATTGGGAGCCGAAACCGATAGTACACTGTTGAAGAACCTGTTACTTGAGGATGACCTGCCAAAAGTGTTGGAAGGTGAGGATTATATTCCGATAGAACCTGTGGTGGTGGAGCTTTCAGGAAAAGACCTTCAATTCGACAATGCTATACTGGTTGACGACTGGGTTTTTCAGTGGAACGGTGACCGTATGGGAATCCCTGCCGCAGAAGAAGGTGTTATCCTCCCGGGGGAAGTTGTCCCGGAACCAGATACAATAGAGCACAAAGTAACCATGGCCAAGATTATCTCTCTGGCACTGGTAGACGCGATAAATCCATGTGCCTTTGCAGTGTTATTACTGCTGCTCACCGCTATACTGGCTTACAACCCGGGGAACAAACGGAGCGTATTGCTGGCAGGGCTGATGTTCATCGCCGCAGTCTTTGCCATGTATTTCACCTACGGGCTGATATTTATCAAATTTTTCCAACTGATACAGACATTGAATGTTGTCAAGATATGGCTCTTCAGGGCGCTGGCCGTGGCGGCTATCATCTTCGGTTTACTGAATATCAGGGACTTCCTCAAGTACAGGCCCGGTGGTCCTGGCACTGAGATGCCTCTGATGTTAAGACCCCGGATGCAGGCAATTATCGCCAGGGTTACCTCTCCCAGAGGAGCCTTTATAACGGGTATGTTTGTCACCCTGTTCCTGCTGCCCTGTACCATTGGCCCCTACATCATCGCCGCAGGCATACTCTCTGTCTTCGATATGCTGGCAAATATCCCGGTCCTGCTGTTGTATAATCTGATATTCGTCATTCCAATGATGGCAATAGTAGGAATAGTGTACCTGGGGCTGAGTGGTGTAAAGGATGTCGAGCAGTGGAAAAACCGGCATATCACCAGGTTACACCTGGCAGCAGGGATTCTCATGCTCTTCGTGGGAGTGGCTCTGCTCAGGGGCTGGGTATAATTTGGTTGCAACAAGGCAGTTCGTTGACTCCGGTAATAAAAGACAGATAATGGAGAGGATAACAAAGAGTGGAGACCAGGACGTAGAAAAGCTGGAGCCTTCCCTGGCCAGACCGTAATATCACCGGTAAATGGCAATTCCTGTACCGTACAACAAGCCCGGGGAGAGTTTGATGTTTTCGCTTCAGGATAGCATGGCTTCAATCTCTGCGGTAAAGTTCTCTGGTTCTCCCTGATAGCAGGCTTTACAAATACTACCTAACGCAGAATCTCTACCCGGTGAAAGGCTTCTCCCAGTTCATAGCCATATCCCTCAGCCATAGCTTTATAACGCTCCCTTAAACGTAACTCCAGTTCCTGTACCGAGGGAATTTCTTTCATCTGACTGCGATGGCAGCGGAGCGCTGCCAATTTGATTTCTATAGTATCAGTAATATCAAAGCAACAGTTCGGTTCCTCCGAGCCCCAGAATAGTACCTCTCGAACCTTATGGGGGGCAAGCCCTTCCTTCAACAAGTCCGGATAGGATAAGTGATCACGGGCAAAGGGAAAAACCGCATCGAGAACCACCTGTCCGGTAATGCGATGATCTCGATGCCAGATATATCGCCGATAGGGATCAGCCTTTACCACAGTTACTGGACGATACCGACGAATAAGTCGAACGATATCTTTCCTGAACTCCGGCGTATCCTCCAACCCCTGGTCAGGATAACGCAGAAACACTACCTCTTTTACTCCCAGCAGATCAGCAGCCTGCTGTTGTTCCTGCTCCCTGATATTTGCCAGCTCTTCTGGATTCATACTGGTATCGCTGGTACCTTTGTCGCCCGTGGTACATACTGCATAGATTACTTCTTTCCCCTCTCGTACCCAGTGAACTACAGTTCCGGCGACGCCGAATTCGGCATCATCAGGATGTGGCGTTATTACCAGCACCTTAGCTACATCTTCTGTCATGTCGAGTGCCTCCCATAGATATCGAAGTGCATGCCAATTGTATAGCATCTATTGCACTGCTACAATTCGATATATCTATAAGTGGAGATAGCAATGGCTAAGCTCATATATGACATCAGAAACTACCGCCCCGACGACTTTGAGGAATTTGTACGATTTCACAGAGAAATCAAAAAACAGGGATCATCATCTCCCGCAATGACATGGACTATCGTAGAACGATTACAGCGACCACACTACAACCCGACACAGGACTTATTTCTGGCTACAGCAGGCAAGAATATCATCGGCTACCTTGATGTAAGCCGCGAAACAGTCATCGATAGAATTGTCCTCGTTGGTGAGATAAACCCGGCTGAACGCAGGAAGGGAATAGCCACATCTTTATTAAAC
>CAZVCX010000137.1:0-3801 GCA_964626375.1 uncultured Dehalococcoidales bacterium
TTCACCCGCCAAATCCACCGGCTGGACAAAATCGAGCCCCTTAGACATACCAAGATCAAAATCAACTTCTCCAAAAGCGGGAGCAACATGGACTATACCAGTACCTTCTTCCAGGGAAACAAAAGCTGCAACAACTACAGGATAAGACAAGTTCTCTTCTGACTCCTGCAAATTCAGCGATGGCAATTTCAAACGGGGTACACCAAAATCGTGGGGATTAAACAAGGCCTCATAGCGCATATTTGCCAGATCTTCGCCCCGCATGACTCCAAACTCTGAGTAACCTTCAAGATCTACGCTATCTAAAAGATCTCTGGCTACGATCAAGACCTCATGCTCACTATTCATCAAGCTATACTCTGCTTCTGGAGCTACCGCCAGCCCAGTATTGCCCGGTAACGTCCATGGCGTGGTTGTCCAAGCCAGTAAATATACAGGTATCCTTACGTCCAAGCCGAGTTGCACCAAGCGATCGCACATCATTTCCTGCCGCACTCTGAACTTAACATAAACTGACGGATCCTCAACATCGTCCTTATAACCAAGAGCAACTTCATGTGAGCTAAGAGAAGTGCCACATCGAGGGCAGTGAGGAGTTACTCTATATCCCTGGTAGATCAGATTTTTATCCCACAATTCTTTCAATATCCACCAGCAGGATTCAACATAGTGGTTATCCATGGTTATATAAGGATGTTCAATATCCAACCAATAACCAATGCGCCTGGTCATCCTCTCCCACTCCGCGATATAACCAAGAGCACTTTGACGGCAACGCTGATTAAACTTTGCTACGCCATAACTCTCGATCTGCTCCTTACTGGTAAAACCAAGTGCGCGCTCCACTTCAAGCTCTACCGGTAGCCCATGAGTATCCCATCCCGCCTTACGCGGCACATAATATCCCCTCATCGTCTTGTAACGACAAATCGCATCTTTAAACAAGCGCGACAGTACATGATGAACACCAGGGTTGCCATTAGCAGTAGGAGGCCCTTCATAAAAGACAAATCTCTCTGATTCCTGTCTAGTTTCAACGCTTCTGGCGAAAATGTTATGTTCCTCCCAGAACCGCAGTATATCCTCTTCCATACGAGGAAAGTTTACTTTGCTGTCGACTTTACCAAACATCGTTTATTCCACTTATCCCATTATGAAAGAAACTATCGCGGTGAAATAATAACTTTCCGCTCCGATCCATTGCCGATACTACGAGTCACTACATCGGGATGGTCAGACAGAGTTACATGTATAATGCGACGCTCATTTGCAGGCATTGGTTCCAAGCTCATATCTCGCTGCCTTTCTACAACCTGATTTGCCAGATAGAGGGCTAACCTTTGTAAGGCTTCCTGGCGCCGCTTCTTATAACCAGCAATATCGACATATAAAGGAACCCATGTATTCAACTGTGCGGCAACTACGATCTTAGTTATATATTCCAGAGAACTCAAAGTTTGCCCCCTATGGCCAATTAGAAGTCCCATTTCCTCACTCTCTACATCCAGCAATACGGGCAAACCACTCGATATAATCTTAACTACCCCCTTCACTCCCATCAGCTTAAGCAGGGTATCCAAAACTCTCATAGCTGTGCGAACTGCGATCTCCTGGGACAACTCGTCATCAGACAACTCCCGTGCTTCTTCTACTTGATCCTCGCCAACAGCGTGCTCCATCTCTTCTTTATCCATACTCAAGACTTCCCTCCAGGCCACACCCCAGAGCTTCACCAGCACTCCAGAGCATTTGTTATTCTGACTCTATTATAAACATCAAGTGCGACGAGAACTTCTTAGATATCCCCAGCCCATGATCTTATACTGTATTGCAATACCAATGATGTTGGAAGCTGCCCAAAATAGAGCCAGACCACTGGGGAACATCATGGTCAATATAGCAAACATAAAAGGCATCATCACCAGCATCATGCTATTCATAGATTGTTGCCGTGGGTCCGTGGCGGGCGTCGTGGTCATCTTCTGCTGCACCCACATCGTGCCCCCAACGATCACGGCCAGCAAAAGAGTACTATCAGGACTTCCTAGATCAAGCCATAAGAAATGACTACTCAGAGGAAGTGCCTGAGATATCACTGAAGAATCGTATAAATGCTTGGCCAGCCCCAACAAGTTTTCCGGCGTGGTGAACAGCGCCCTCATGATGCTCTGATATAGAGCAATCCACACGGGGAACTGAATTACAAGGGGCAACACACAGCCAGCAGGGTTTATCCCCGCTTCCCGGTAGAGCTTCATCATCTCCTGTTGAAGCTTTTGTTGATTTTTACCATATTTCTTCTGCAATTCCTGAATCTTGGGTTGCAAATCCTGCATGGCCTTGGTGGATTTAGTCTGCTTTATAGTCAGGGGATATAATATCAACCGGACAACTACCGTAAGAACAAGAATAGCCCCACCAAAACTACCAAACAGAACGCTACTCAAGGCTATCAAGCCGTTAAGCATGGGATTAAGGATAATTAAGTCCCACAAATCTGCCATTATTATGATTCCTACTCAATATCCAGGGGCAGCTGCCAGTCTATCATGCCCCTATCAATGTCAAGCGCATACAGGACGTTATTCTGACCACGCACATAGACCACGCCATCGTGAAGGCAAAAAGCCCCTTTAACTTCTGCCCCAACGGACATAGCCTTGATGGGCATAATATTGTTATCAACGATACTGGTGTTGATATCGAAAACATATATGTTCCCGGATTCATTGACTACCACCAGCCAGCCATCTTCCAGCACGGGAGAAGATATTATGGGTTCCTCGCTATCAAATTCCCAGACCAGCCCTCCCGTATCAGAATTAATAGCATATACCTTGCCATCGAGACAGGCCGCATATACTATTCCATCTTGAGCTACCGGAGAGGCCCAGAACCAGCTATCTCCCGAGAAGCTCCAATCGGGCTCACTTTCACCATATCTCACAGCGCAAAGGCTATTATCAAACGACCCTATCACTACCACGTCTTGATCCCTACAAAATACAGTAGAGGAAACAAACCCAACCTCAGACTCAAAAACCCAGGGCAGCAGAGAGCCATCTTTTAATGACAAAGAATAGATATGCCCATCAAATGTACTCACATAAACAGCATCTTGAGTAACTAGTGGTGGCGCCCACAACTTCTCATCCAGCACATCAGACTTCCACTCAAGTTCACCGTAAGTAGTATCCATAGCGTAAACTCTGCCGTCAGAGCTGCTGGCATAAACTATATCGCCGACGACCACCGGGCTCCCTATAACAGGGCCAATAGAGCCCTCCTTGGGATAAACCCATCTCACCTTGCCAGTAATCGCATTCAGAGCATATACCTTGCCGCTATATATACCAATATAAACCAATTCTTCAGTGACAACAGGCGTGCCATATACAGCTACAGGTGAACTCGTTTGCCCACACGACATAAACCCACCGGAAGACACGCTCCCAAACTCATGTGTCCAAGCTATTATTCTTGAATCCAGCCCCACGGATATTACCTCACCTTCCATAGAACCCGTGTAAACAGCGTCGCCCCCGAAGGCAACACCTGACCAGCCCCGAGCAGGCTGTGTGCCGCCAGACATACAGGAAGTTACTCCAAGACTCAGGAGACAAAACATAACCAAGAACAACAATTTCTTACTTCGTTTCATTACAATTACCTTGAAACAGGCCTAAGGCACTGGATCATATCCTCCTTTGAAGAAAGGAGAACAACGCACCAACCGCTTAAATGCCAACCACCCTCCCTTCCAAAACCCATATTTCTGAATTGCCTCAAAAGCATATTGTG
>CAZVCX010000138.1:0-2780 GCA_964626375.1 uncultured Dehalococcoidales bacterium
CCCGAGCCAACGACGCCCGCATGGGTATGGGTGCTCATTGGCATCGGCGCTGTTCTGGTAATAGTGGTTATCGTGCTCATCTTCCGAACTCGAAGAGTATAGTAACCTCATAATCCGCATTCCCGAGGAGGGCGGCTAAGTTCAGCCGCCCTCCCTTCTTTTTACGCCTTTACGGAGAGGCAGCGCTGGTTTACATATGAAAGCAGAAGCTCTAGAATTCAAGTAAGGTAATAAGTTTAAAACCAGGAGGAAGTCAGCTATGGAAATTATTGATCTGTCTTTACCCATCTTCACGGGTATGCCTTTTTCAGCCAACGACAGAGGCACCACGATATCCACCCGCCACGTCGATCCAGGGTGGACCGCGAGCAGCATCGATACAAGCTGTCATGGTGGAACGCACGTCGAGTGCGCCGCTCACGCTGTAGAAGGAGGAAGAACGCTGGATACTTTTCCGTTAAGCGCATTTATGGGCGAGGCCCAATGTATCAGAAGAGAAGACATCGGCAAGGCATCAGTAAACAGCGAGGTACTCCTCATCCATACAGGATACGATAGTCTCTGGCCACAAGATGAGTATACCCGTACAACGCTGGGACTAACTCCCGAAGAGGCGCAATGGATATCGAGCAAGAAGCTCAAGGCAGTGGGCAATGACACTACATCGATCGGAGGAGTAGATATCCACCGGATTATATTTACCAGCGGGAGCCTGGTTATCGAGAGCATGTGCAACCTGAAAGAGGTGCTGGGCAAACAGTTCAAAGTGTATTTTCTGCCACTGAGAATTGGAGTAGAGGCATCTCCCACCAGGGCTGTAGCTATACTGGACTGAAAAAAAGTTTCGCAGAAGACAGGAACAAGAAAAAAAGCTCTGCCTTTCTTAAAGCTCATCGCATAGATAAAATCTTCCAAGAGCAGGGCATTATAGCTCTGCCCGAATGTAAAAATGCAGGAAGGGATAAATTGATCCGGGCCTTAATTGAAACTTATCGCTCATTGTTATAGTATGTGTAAGGGGACATGAGCAACAAATTCCATGCTGGCTCTACGCTTCACGAAGCGTTTCTCCTGTTTATATTTATCCAGGCAAAAACAACGAAGATAACTCAAAAATCCAGTGGAGGTAATAAATGAATACGATTGAAAAGGCATTGATGCACGCACTGTTCATCCATCTGCACCACAACACCGATAAGGCGGTCGATTTCAAGGCAATTGAAGAGTTGAACAGGAAGGTTAACCAGCAATGGCAGGGACTACTGACCATCGGGCCGGGAGACGATGCTGCAGTATTTCAGATGCCGGGAATCGATGGCTATTTCGTTGCCAAACAGGAAAGCCATTGTTCTCCTTGCGTCCCCAGGCCTTACGATGCTGCCGCAACCGGAGCTGGTGGTGCCATGAGGGATGTCGTCGCCATGGGCGGCAGACCTATCTTTCTACTTGATTTTATAGGAACAATGCCACTGGACAGGGAGGTACTGGTCGGGCCCTGCGCATTCGCGGGCAAATGCACATGCGGCAAATGCAAGGTAATGACCAGCCAGGATAGGCTCAACTTGATGGTACAGGGAGTAAGGGATATGTGCACCGCCATGGACGTTTTCATTATTGGAGGAGGGCTTTCCACCTCATTTAACGACATCGTCCCCGCATTGGTGGTGGCGGTAATCGGCAAGCTGGTCACCGAAAAACCGCTTACGAAACCGGCGAAAACAGCCGGGGATAAACTTATTCTCATTGGCAAAACTTCCAACGATGGCAACGATACTCTATTCAGAGCAGGATTGCTGCAAGAGATGCGACCAGCTGAAGCGCTCTTTGATGAAGAAAGAGCGACTCTAGAAGCCACTTTAGCAGCCTTTGAGACGGGCAAGATTCATGCGTGTTCTGACCTGGGAGCCGCCGGCATTGGAGCTGGCGTCTGCGAATCGGCCAGATACGGTGACCTCGGTGCAGAAGTCGATCTGTCAGCGGCCCCGGTCAAGGCAGAGGGTCTTACCGCCGAGGAAATACTGATTTGCGAAACTCAAGCGAGGATGCTTCTCCATGTTTCGCCGGAAGATACCGATGAAGTGCTGGGAGCCATTAGAGCCAAAAATGTCTCTGCGGCCATAATCGGTGAGATTAACGACGATGACAAAGAGGTATTTAAATACCAGGGGCAAACAATAGCCGCTATTCCCAATAAACCCACCAGCGAAATGCTGGACACCTTGAAAGAGATGTAGCGGGAAATGGAGATGAATTCCATTGTTTACGGGCCGGTACCATCCCGGCGATTGGGACAAAGTCTGGGAATAAACAACATCCCTCCCAAGATATGCAGCTATTCCTGCGTCTATTGTCAGCTAGGGAGCAGTGGAAACAAGCGAGTTGAGAGGCAGACCTTCTACGACCCGGAAGCGATAGCCCAGAGCGTAACAGACAAAGTTAGACAGGCCAGAGAAAAAAGCGAGCCCATAGACTACTTGACCTTCGTCCCCGATGGCGAGCCCACCCTGGACATTAACCTCGGCAAAGAAATCGAGCTTATAAAATCGCTGGGCATAAGAATTGCAGTTATCACCAATGGCTCTCTTATCTGGCGTGATGATGTCAGGCAAGATTTGCAAAAAGCCGACTGGGTGTCGCTGAAGGTCGATGCAGTAAGCAGACAGATATGGCTTCGAATCGATAGACCACAGAAATCGCTTAAGCTCGAACAGATCCTGGATGGGATGCTCGTCTTCGCTGGCAGTTTTAGCGGCACGCTGGTCACAGAAAGCATGCTTATC
>CAZVCX010000139.1:0-3278 GCA_964626375.1 uncultured Dehalococcoidales bacterium
TGTAATCGCGTTAGCACTGCTTCCAGGGCGGTGATATCCAGACCGGGAATAACCTCGGTGGGAATTCCTCTGCCATTATCGATGACGGTAACACTGTAATCCTCATGTATTATAACCTCTATGTAATTACAGAAACCGGCCATAGCCTCATCGATGCTGTTATAGACTATTTCGTATAGCAGATGATGCAGGCCCTGCTTGTCCGTACCTCCAATGTACATGCCAGGGCGCAGCCGTACTGCATTGATCTCATCCAGTATATGGATATCTTTGGCAGTGTATTCGTTTTGGGGCGTCTCGGCTGCGTCCATATATGACATAACGTACCTAGATTATTATAACATAAAAGTCGTTCTTCACGTTTTATCCTGTCTGATATGAGCAATAGTGCGCTCTTACGTTAAGCATCGTTGACATTTGTTATCGCGCAGTGAAAGATGTGGTTAAACGGAGACTAGTTGCTTTGTGAATCATGCATTTCTCTGAGAATTGCTGCTGCCTGCATTAAGGGGATGACACTCTGTTCACCGCTCTTCATGTTTCTTAGCTGGGCAGTATGGGTTTTCATTTCCTCTTGGCCCAGGATAATTGTGTAGTTGCTGCCTTGCGCATTGGCCTGTTTCAATTGTGATTTTAAGCTCTTGTCGCCAGTAGATGCCGTGGTGGCAATGCCTTGCTCTCGTAGCGAAGAAGATAGCTTCAGAGCTTCTCCTTTAGCCTCTGCACCTAAATAAGCGATGAAAACAAAAGTGTGGAGAGGGATTGATATGTTTACCTGCTGCTCGCGCAGGTTCGCAATTAGCCTTTCTATACCGGCAGCGAAACCAACTGCTGGTATGGATTTCCCTCCTAGAGCTTCGATGAGATTGTCATATCTACCTCCTCCACCCAGCGCACCTTGTGATGTCTCCTCGTGGGGCTGTATTTCAAATACTGTGCGGGTATAGTAATCTAGACCTCGGACCAACCTGTAGTTGAGAGCAAAAGGTGTGTGCAGGGCATTGAGATACTCCTGAAGTTGTTCGAAGTGAGTGCGGCAGTCATCGCAGAGGAAGGTAGTAATTTTAGGCGCTGACTCAGCTATTTCCTGGCATTGGCTCTTTTTGCAATCTAGCAGGCGCAGGGGATTTCTCTGTAACCGGTTTCTACAGTCCTCGCAGAGATGTCTTTCGAAACGAGAATAGTATTGCTTTAGTGCAGCTATATATCTTGGGCGGCAGGTTTTGCATCCGATACTATTGAGATGTATGGTGAATCCATGGAGGCCCAGTGAGGAAAGAAAACGTTGTGCCATTTCTATCGTTTCGGCATCGAGAAGAGGATCAGCCTCACCAATGGCTTCGAAACCAAACTGGTGATGTTGGCGATAGCGTCCTGCTTGAGGGCGTTCGTATCTGAAAGAGGCTCCAATATAGTAGAGCTTTACCGGCTGAGGCAAGTTGAACAACCCATGTTCTAGGTAGGCGCGGCAAACAGGGGCTGTCCCCTCTGGTCTTAGAGCTAGCTCCTGCCCTCCCCTATCTCTGAAGGTGTACATCTCCTTGTCGACGATGTCTGTTCCATCAGCTACTGCATGAGTAAAGAGCCCTGCATCCTCGACCACTGGTGTACTTAGAAGCTGGTACCCATAAAGGTGGCAAATGGAAGCGGCCTTTTCTTCTATGTATTTCCAGAGAGGTTGTTCTGAGGGCAAGATGTCTGACATGCCACGGGGTGCTTTGTACAAAGAAACTTTCCTTCCTAAACCAATACTTCAACATGTGATTATATCTAAAAAACGCCGAATGAACAAAATCTGCTCTGTTCAGGGCGATGAAAGGGGCTATAGGCCCCTCTTTTCTGCTGAGGGAGCTTCATGATTTGTCTTAGCCGTGTTCTTGCGATATCATGGAATTGGTAAATGCATGGAAGAAGCACAGGAATTCATTGAGAAGGTACGGGGATATTTATCTTCTGATGTGCAGCTGGTAGAAAAAGCATATGAGTTTGCTGCCGTGGCACATCAAGGGCAGGTGCGCAAGTCGGGACGTCCTTATTTAGAACATCCTTTGCATACAGCCATGGTTCTGTCTGATCTGAAGCTAGATGCTGATACCCTTAGTGCGGCTCTGTTGCACGATGTTCCGGAAGATTGTGGTACGACTCTACAAGAAATTGAGTCGCAGTTTAATGATCAGGTGGCTAAACTGGTTGATGGCGTAACCAAGATAGAAAGGATTGCGAGTCAGGCTGATATAGAGAAAGCGCGGTCAGAGTTACAGGCTGAGAATCTGCGCAAGATGCTTCTAGCTACGACTGAAGATATACGAGTTCTTTTAATTAAGCTAGCGGATAGGCTGGACAATGTAAGAACGTTGGGAGCGCTGGCGCAGGACAGGCGTTATGCTATAGCGAAGGAGACTCTGGAAATATATGCTCCACTGGCGCATCGCCTCGGCATGGGGAAGATAAAATGGCAGTTGGAAGACTTATCATTTCGGTATCTCAACCCCCAGGAGTATCATCGCATCGCCAAGCTGGTAGCGGCTAAGAGAGAAAAAAGGGAAAACCTTGTGGAGGAGGTTAACCGGTTGCTGGAGCGGGAGCTGCTCAAAGTAGAGGTCAAAGCCAAGGTCTCTGGTCGGCCCAAGCACATTTATAGCGTTTATCAGAAGATAGGTAAATACGCAGCGCAGGGCAAAGACTTTAGTGACATACATGATCTGCTTGCCCTCCGGGTGCTGACAGGTTCTGTTTCAGATTGCTACAAGGTTTTGGGAGTGGTCCACTCTCTTTGGCATCCTATCATGGCGGAATTTAACGATTTCATTGCTAATCCTAAAGACAACGGGTATAAGTCATTGCATACTACGGTAATGTATAAGGCGACTCAGCCACTTGAGATACAGATCCGTACCTACGAGATGCATCGTTCCTCAGAATATGGAGTAGCGGCGCACTGGCGGTATAAAGAGGGGAAGGCGGATGCTTCTACTAGCAGAGAGCTTAGCTGGTTGTACTGGCTAGGTGATTGGAGAGATAGCCTGGATAGCGAGGATTTCCTGGAGACTTTCAAAAGCGATGTTATCTCAGACAGGGTGTTTGTGTATACGCCGCAAGGAGAAATAAAGGAATTGCCTAAGGGAGCTACTCCTCTAGATTTTGCTTTTCGCATACATACTGACCTGGGCTACAGATGTATTGGTGCTAAGGTGAACGGCAAGCTGGAGCCGCTCAATTACGTTATTGAGAACGGCGATGTAGTGGAAATTATTGCCAGCAGAGAAAATAAAGGCCCC
>CAZVCX010000140.1:0-3197 GCA_964626375.1 uncultured Dehalococcoidales bacterium
CTATCGCTGCCCGCGAAGCGGAGGCGAGAGGCGTGGTGATGTCCTTTAAAAATTATCATGGATTTCCGGCTAATCTGTGCATCTCGGTGAACGATGAAGTTGTGCATGGTATTCCGGGGGATAGAGTGCTGAGTGAAGGAGATATTGTTTCTCTGGATATGGGTGTCAAGTTTAAAGGGTTTCACTCTGATGCGGCCATAACCGTGGGGGTGGGAGAAATAAGCGAGAAAAATAAAGAATTGATAGCTGTTACCGAGCGAAGTTTGAGAGAGGGCATCGCACGAGCTAAAGCAGGTGCTTATGTTGGTGATATCTCGCAGGCCGTTCAGAGCTATGTTGAGTCAAGAGGGTTTTCGGTTGTCAGGGAATACACGGGGCATGGTATAGGCAGGGATGTGCACGAGGAGCCACAAGTGCCCAATTTTAATTTTGGCAGGGGAGCACGGCTTCGCAAGGGGATGACCATAGCCATTGAACCCATGGTTAATGAGGGCGGCTGGCGTACGAAATTGGCTCCCAACGGCTGGACAGTTTTAACGGAGGATGGGAGTTATTCAGCGCATTTTGAACACGATGTGGTCATAACAGATGGAGAGGTGGAGGTGTTGGCTTAGTTCCAGATATCAGAGTATGGCGAAAAAAGAAAGAATAGAAGTTGAGGGTAAGGTAGCAGTGTGTCTGCCCAATACCATGTTTCGCGTTGAGTTGAGCAATGGGCATATGGTGCTGGCACATATATCTGGCAAGATGAGAAAGCACTATATCAAAATTTTGCCCGGTGATAGAGTGCTGGTGGAGCTATCGCCTTATGATTTGAGTAGAGGTAGAATTACTTACCGGTTGAAATGATTTCGTCTTTGACAAATCTGGCAAATAAGCTTAACATATGTGGTCTGTGTGACGCGTTAAGACATAGAGGTAATAAATGAAAGTATCAGCTTCAGTAAAGAAACGTTGCAGAAAGTGCCAGATCATACGGCGCAAAGGTGTGGTCATGGTTATTTGTGAGAATCCCAGGCACAAGCAGAGGCAGGGATAGGGGAATATGCCACGAGTTGCAGGTGTAGATATTCCGAAGGATAAGCCCATATGGGTAGCATTGCAATATATATATGGCATAGGGAAGGCATCCAGCCAGCAAATTTTGGCTGATGCGGGTGTTGAGCCCACTATCAGGGCTAAAGATCTCAATGATGAACAAGTTGGCAGCATTCAGACTGTCATTACGCGGAGTTACAAAGTTGAAGGAGATCTTAGGAGAGAGGTCCAGTTTGATATAAAACGCCTTATTGAAATTAGCTGTACGCGAGGTTTGCGCCACCGCATGAATTTGCCCGTTCACGGTCAGAGGACGCGCACCAATGCTCGAACCAAGAAAGGTGCCAGAAAGACGGTAGCAGGCAGAGGACAAAGGCGTGGTGTTGCTAAGAAGTAGGAGGATTGCATCTAGATATGGCCAGTAATAAGCCAGCCAGAAAAGTAAGAAGAGCTCGCAAGAAGGTAGTTGAAGGTAAAGCCTTTATCCAATCTACCTTCAACAATACCATCATCACCATAACCGATCTTCAGGGCAATGTCATTGCCTGGGGGAGTGCCGGTACGGGGGGATTTAAAGGTTCTCGGAAGGGTACGCCCTATGCTGCGCAGCTGGCAGCTCAAGGTGCAGCCAAGAGAGCAATGGATGATGGATTGCGGCGCCTGGAAGTTTATATAAAGGGACCTGGAAGTGGAAGGGAAGCGGCTATCCGTGCCCTGCAAGCTTCGGGCATTACAGTTAGCAGCATCAGAGATGTAACTCCCATTCCTCATGATGGTTGCCGTCCCCGGGGAAAGAGGAGGGTATAGCTATGGCGCGCTACACGGGTCCAGTTTGTCGTAAGTGTCGTGCTCTCAACGAGAAGTTGATGCTCAAGGGTGACAAGTGTTTCAGCCCTAAATGTCCTCTGGAGAGAAAAGCTGCCCAGACATCTCGTTCCAAGTTTCGCCGTAGAATTTCTGATCGGGGTATCCAGCTTCAGGAGAAGCAGAAGGTGCGCTTCAGTTATGGTCTTATGGAGAAGCAGTTCCATGGATTTTTCGATAGAGCTCGGAAGTTGTCCGGCGTGACGGGAAACAATTTTATAACCTTATTGGAGAGGCGGCTCGACAATGTTGTTTATCGGGTTGGCTTTGCGGACTCTCGCTCTCAGGCGAGGCAGATAGTGCGCCATGGGCATATAGTTGTCAACGATCACAAGGTAGACATACCTTCATATATGGTAAAGGAAGGGGATGTTATCCGGTGGCGTGAGGCAAGTGCCAAAACGGAGTGCTATAAATATGCTTTAGAAAAGGTAAAGAAGGTGGAAGTTCCCACATGGTTATCGCTGGATCAGGAAGGGATGGTTGCTACGGTATCGGCGTTGCCAGATGGTGATATCATCGCTTCTAGCCTAAATGTACAGGCGATAGTGGAATACTATTCTAGGTGAGAAATGTTTGAATTAAATAATCCCAATATAAGCGTAGTGAGGACTGCTGGCGATTACGCTCGTTTTCTGGTTGAGCCACTCGAGCCGGGGTTTGGTATTACCATAGGCAATGCTCTCCGACGTACGTTGCTCAGCTCTATACCAGGGGCCTCTGTTACATGGATGAGAATTGATGGAGTAGCTCATGAATTCTCTCCTATACCTTACGTCAAGGAAGATGTAATAGAGTTCATGATGAATGTAAAAATGCTGAGAATAAAACCGCTGTCTCGCCAGTCGGGTAAGCTTTTTTTGGAAGTTTCCGGAGAGGGCGTTGTTAACGCTGCTGATATCAAGCCATCAGCGGATTTCAGTATAGTGAACCCGGAGCTTTACCTGGCCACGGTGGATTCTGATAAAGGGAAGTTAAGCGTTGAGTTCAACGTGGAGATGGGAAAGGGCTATGTTGTAGCCAAGTCCCCCAATGGTTTGCCGGAAGGCGCGCTACCGATGGATGGCATTTTCAGCCCAGTGCGCAAGGTCAATTTCTCGATAGACTCCATCAGGCCCGGACAGCAGGGGAGCCCCGAGAGGCTCGATATGGAAATCTGGACAAATGGCACTGTTACGCCTGAGGATGTTGTCAGCCAGAGTGCCGATATTCTGGTTGGTCAGTTCTCCGTATTTAAAGAATTGTCTTCTACGGGACCAGAGGCAGAGAAACAGGACATTCCGGAGGGAAAATAC
>CAZVCX010000141.1:0-2747 GCA_964626375.1 uncultured Dehalococcoidales bacterium
CTTTAACAGTGACGCGCCGCTACCTGAGGTTCGACCTGAGCCTGCCATTCATCGGCAAAAGCATCCTCTCCTCCGGCGTGATGACGATTTGTATCTGGCTGATAAATCCGCAATCTATAGCCATGGTGATAGGTTCCATATTTGCTGGCGCAGCAATATACTTTGGCACACTGCTTCTGGTTAAGGCCTTAAGCAAAGAGGAGTTGTTTTTCTTTATTGCTTTCATCAAAGACAATGTACAGAAAATACATGTGAGGAGATGAAAAAATAAGAGAGGAAGTCTTACCAAGACATTATGAGGAATACTGTAGTTGCTATATACGACGAATATCGCTTTTCAGCGCCAATTGAATATACACTCGACCTGATTTTTTCCGTTTATGGCATTACATCGCAAACTATTCCTTTGCAGAAGCTCCTCCCAGGCAGTTCTGATTTGAGTGAAAAGCTGGTCGTTAGCTACGGCAGGATAAAGCCCAAGATAGCAGCGAGTCGCCAGATTCACATCTATGCTTCGAGATTCTTCGGGGCAAACTACCTCAAGCCTGATTCTATGCCATGCACTCCGCTGGCGAGGCACAAGAGCCTCCCTGTAATATACCAAGGCGAAGGAGATCTTGATGGATGGGTGAGGAGAAGTGAAAACCTCATCGAAACTAACATCGATATCATCGCCTCATGCTTCTTTATGCTATCCAGATATGAAGAAGTGGTGCAAAGCGTTAGAGACCAACACGACAGATTCCCCGCCACCGCCAGCCTTGCCTTCCGCGAAGGATTCCTGGACAGGCCACTGGTCAATGAATACCTTGAACTGCTTTGGTCGTGGATTCACTCAGCGATGCCACATTTGAAGAGAAAACCCCTGTGGCCTGATAATAAAGCCTTTGCAGTGTGCGTAAGCCATGACGTCGACAGCATAAAGAGATACTCAGCCTTACCTCCGGCGTGCACAGTGGCTGACCTGGCATTGAAGCAAAAACAGTTGGGAGAAGCTTATGCACTGGGGCTGGACTACCTGGCGACGCGCCTCGGCCTGAAAAGAGATCCTTTCGATACATTCGATTATATGTTGAACATGGAACAGAGGAACAACATAAGATCGTCTTTCTATTTCATGGGGGGTGGGAGTGCTCCATGCGATGCAAGGTACTCTATTTCTCAGCCGCAGGTACAGCAACTTATCAAGCGCATCGAGGATAAAAATTGTGAAGTTGGCTTGCATGGCAGCTATTGGAGTTATGATAGAAAGGACATAATGAAAAAAGAGAAGGCCAACCTTGGCAGCGTAGTTGTGAATAGTTGCTATGGCTGTCGCCAGCACTACCTTCGCTGGAGAACGCCCGAAACTTGGCGGGCTCAGGAGGAGTCAGGATTGCAATATGATACAACGCTGGCATTTGCTGATTGTACAGGTTTTCGCTGCGGCTACTGCTTGCCATTTCAACCATTTGATGTACTGGATAACAGGAAGCTAAATATCTGGGAACTTCCCCTTATTGTGATGGAAGGGAGCCTTCATGATACTCAATATGAGGGACTTAACTCTGAGGAAGCTTACAAGAAAATCTTGAGTCTAGCTGAAAAGGTGCAGCTTGTGGGAGGTGTATTTACGCTCCTATGGCATAATTCATCATTTGATGCGGTAAATCGTTGGGAGGGTTGGCAACAGGTCTACGAGAAAATCATAGATTACATTGGCTGCCAAGATGCATGGGCCGTGCCTGGTAGAGAACTGGTTAGCTGGTGGAGCTCCCATCTGGATGAAGTCAAGGAGCATGTTTAGAATAAATAAAGATGAAAGAAAAAATCATACCCCTATTCAGACAATCCGCGATTTACAGCCTCAGCAGCCTGACCGGTCCGCTCATAAGCATCTTCATGGTTCCCATCTATACCCGCATTTTCACGCCCGAGGACTACGGCGTTATCAACCTCGTCCAGGTGACGATTGCATTCCTGGCCGTATTGCTGATACTCGGCAATGACAACGCCAGCGGGAGATACTACCTGGATACGAAAGTCGATCAGGAGAGAAAGTCAGTCGCCTCCACAGCGCTGATTTTCAGGGCTATAATGCTGGTGGCAGGCTGCCTCATTTTCATCCGCTTCTCTCGCGAGATTTCACAGCTGATATTTCAGAGCGACGCCTACAGCAAATACCTCGTAATTGCCGGAGCCGCTCTGCCCTTCGTTCAGTGCAGAGCACTGTGTCAAAATATGCTCCGCTTCAACTTCCGCTCGGTTAGCTATACCATCATTTCCGTGGCTACTCTTCTCGTCACCGTATCGCTGACCATTCTTTTCGTGGTGCAGTTGCGCTGGGGGATTACGGGCATCTTCTGGGCCTCGCTCATATCCGCTGCATTGTTCCTTGCCATAAACTTCGCCATCACCAGGAACTACTTCGCGCTCACCTTCTCAACCGCTAGGCTAAAAGAGATGCTGGCCTACGGCATACCCATGGTTCCCTTTGCCCTCACGATTTACTTAATACAGAACGCCGACAGGTATTTCCTCTCCTACTTTTCCTCCCTGGAACAGGTCGGCCTCTACAGTATGGGCGCCCAACTGGCCAGCTTGCTGCTACTGGTCTTCACCGGCACCGGCCTTGCCTGGAACCCCTTCGTCTTTTCAAGCTACAGGGAAGAAGGTAGCAGGGCGATTTACTCTCGGGTGATGAGTTACCTCATCGCCATAACTCTGTTTTCCGTAGTCGGGCTGAGTCTCTTTTCCCGCGAAGTGCT
>CAZVCX010000142.1:0-4028 GCA_964626375.1 uncultured Dehalococcoidales bacterium
CCCTGATCGATGGTTACGTCAAATATGAGTTAGCGACTAAATACAAAAAGAAGGTTAGCGTTTACGATGAAAGATAAAATCCACCCCAAGTACTATGATAACGCTAAGGTAACCTGTCTTTGCGGCAATACTTTTACTACAGGCTCTACAAAGCCAGAAATCAAGGTAGAGATATGCAGTAAATGTCATCCCTTCTATACTGGAACACAACGAATAGTGGATACCATGGGAAGGGTCGAGCGATTTAAGAAGCGCTACCAGATAAAGGACTAGTTCGGAACTCCTCTTCCCCCTTTTGCAAAGAAGTCTTACGCGGTTATTGTCAGAGGCTCTTTGTTACATATACCACAGCGGTCAAATAGCCTTTGAAGAAATGCTGCTGCGAGACAAGAGCGATACTGCCCTTAATCTCAAGAAGTATTGTATTGTGAACTGTCGTCACAGAAGTGTTCCTGCTTAATCCAGATACTGACATGCCATTTCTCGCGCTACCCGGATACCTCCACCGTACATAGAAAGAACCTCTGTCATAATTTTCATTCCCATTATCGCCGCTGTTAGATTTTACAGCGCGTTGCGCTATAGACAAGGCCATCACGGCGCCAAAATCATCTCAAACCGCACTGCCTCAAGAGCTCTAAGGAAACAGCAATGCAAGAAGCACCAAAAGAAGTTATCTATGCGGATAGAATTGAAGATGAAGAAAGCTACTAGAGTAGATCTTCATCCTGTAAAACTCTTGGCTCTTCTTCATTTTTCAGAAAGCATGTCCGATATCCTAGATGACATACAGGCCCAACGGGTTCAGCTCTTATCAGTATCGTATCTCCATCGCAATCACTATTGACAGAACGCACCCTGAGAAAGTTGCCAGAAGTTTCTCCCTTATGCCACAACTGCTGCCTGCTACGGCTGTAAAACCAGACATCTCCCGTCTCCACCGTTAGCCTTAGCGATTCCTTATTTACATAACCCAGCATAAGCACTTCACCATTACGATCATCCTGAATAATCGCAGGAATTAAACCCCTGTCATCAAACTTCAACATTTAGTTCCTACCCTCCAAAACTGATTATTGCTTCTTGCAAATCTACATCACCAGTATAAAGTGCCCTGCCTATTATGGCTCCCTCAACTCCTATCTCCTTCAGCTTCTGCAAATGATCCAGCGAAGAAATGCCTCCAGAAGCAATCACTGGCACATCTAGTTCATCAACGAGATTGGCTATCCCCTCAAAATTTGGTTCCGTAAGAGTGCCGTCGCGACTTATATCCGTATAAATCAGGCGCCTCACGCCGACTTTAACCATTTCCTTGCCCAGATCCAAGACATCGACAGATGTATCCTCCCGCCAGCCACGAATAGCTATTTTACCTTCTCTCGCATCTAGGCCAACCACAATAGACTCACCAAAGCTGTGGCAGAGTCCTTTTACCATATCGGGGTTCTCTATAGCCACCGTTCCCAGAACGACACGATGCACTCCCTTTTCAAGTAACCTTTTCACTACATCCTCCTGCCTGATACCACCACCCAACTCCACAAACAGTCCACCTCCTCGGACTATCTCCTCTATTACATCAATATTTTTCAACTCTCCCATGGCTGCTCCATCCAAATCCACCACGTGAAGCCACTGGGCACCTTGAGAACACCACCTCAGAGCCACCGATGCTGGCTCCTTATCAAATATAGTCTGCTGATCATATTTCCCCTGATACAGGCGAACGCATTTACCGTCCCTGAGGTCAACAGCCGGAATTATTTCCATTTATAACGCCCTCCTCGTAGCGTGCCAGGACAAATAATAGATCGGATAAGCGATTAAGGTATCGCAACAATTCCCCGCCAACAAAATTCCCCTTCTTCCCCAGGCCAACTACCCTTCTCTCGGCACGCCTGATGACCGTTCGAGCTACATCAATAGTTGCTGAACTGACACAAGCACCTGGAACGACAAATTCCTGCGGCATAGCAATCATACTTTCATAGTGATCAATTAAATCCTCCAACCTCCGGACCATATTTGGCCCGGCCGTCATTCCCTTTGCTTCCAGTTTAGCATAATGCTCTCGTGGAGTTGCCAATTCCGTACCGATGGCAAATAATTCACGCTGCAAACTACTTATTATGTCACTGACTTCTGGCCGACAAAAATTTTTAGCCAGCCCTAACAGGGAAACAGCTTCATCAATAGTTCCATAAGCTTCACATCTCAAATCATCCTTGGATGTCCTGATCCCGTAGAGCAGGCTCGTTTCACCTTCATCGCCCTTCCGAGTATATATCTTCATCTTGTCATTATTTCAAGCCACGAAACTTATTCTCAGAATAACCTAAGCTGTTACAACTACACAAGCTCAATGTGGAGTTCTAAGATCTCCCTCAGCACACCGGAGATAAAGGGAACTTTCCCATTACGAAAAACAGATATGACATCGAGATCGATATCAAATACTAACTGGAGAAAATTTGACCGAACCATCTTAAAATGATCTTCCTTCCGCAATGTCTCAAACTTCAACCCATATCGGGCTCAATAAGGCCATAATTGCTATCTTTACGGCGATACAACAAGCTGACCTTATCATTCTCAGCGTTGATGAAAAGAAAAAAATCATGTCCCAGAAGATCCATTTGACTGGCTGCTTCATCAAGTGGCATTGGTTTAATGACAAACTGCTTAGACCTCACTATCTTCCTGGGCGATTCGTTTTCCTGTTTAATAGTTGCGCCTTGCCGGAGTGGAGAAACTCCTCTCTCCTTGGCATATGCCCTTCCTTTATATTTCTCGATCCTACCAGTCAATACATCTACGATCCTATCAATTGCCGTACGGATATCCTCTGCCTTTTCTTGAGCTCTAACCAGCGTACCCCTGCTATCAAGAGTAACCTGAACGACAAACCTCTGATCGGGAGACTTCGTCCCCTCTTCAGCAATTTCTATCTTTCCTGATCCAATACTGGGCAGACGGCGCACCAATTTCTCAATCTTCTTTCTGGCATAACCCTGAATCTCTTCAGAAATTTCGGCATCGCTTTTAGCAACAAATTGTAATTCCATAAAATCCTCCTGTCATTCACATCTCACAAGCTAACGCAAGCCCCCACACAGACACAGCCCCCGCCCGCTTAAGAGTTCTGGCACAAGACTCCAACGTCGCCCCTGAAGTATACACATCATCGACAAGTATCACCCGGGATCCCTTCACTTTACCATTGCGACATGCAAAAGCCCCTGCCATATTCTCTCGTCGTTCTCCCGCGCTGGAGGCCTCGACCTGGGGCCTTGAACGTTTAATCCGAACGAGACAGTCCTCTACTACCGGCAGGGAGATAAAAGAGCACATTTTCCTCGCCAACAAACTTGATTGATTATAGCCTCTTTGTTTCAACCTTTTGGGATGTAAAGGCACAGGGACCACTATTTCACCAAGCAACGGCTTAGCTGCCAAGTAAGCCGCTAAGTATTCCGCCAAACAGGAAGAGATCGACTTCAAGCCATGGTATTTCAACTGGTATATGGCCTCGCGAATCACGCCATCAAACATAAACGGCGCACACACACCATCGATATCGCCTGGGCTCTGCCTACACCTTGCGCACACTATACCGCTCATCTGAGGCCTACCACACCGAGGACAGATTGGCGATACCAACCACGGCAAGCTCCCGCTGCACTCACGACAGATAAAACTACCCACCTTCCCACAGCCAACACAGCGCTTTGGGAAGAAAAAATCAACCCCATACGCAACCAGGCGCTCTAAGTTAAATAATCCCACTACATCTAACGAGTGAATTCCTGGCGCGTGCGGGAATGAAGTTCACCGTTAAGGATGGGCTCACCAAGGTAGACTTCGCCATTCCTAATTTTTATGTTGTACCCACAATCAGGATTGGTGCAGACCCAGGCCTTGTAATGAATCGGTGCACCCTGGCTACCAAAGTCAGACAAGGGAACCAAATCACCTTTGCCACATTTTTGACATTTTGGAAATGGACTATTCTCCATTCTAATACC
>CAZVCX010000143.1:0-5661 GCA_964626375.1 uncultured Dehalococcoidales bacterium
AACAACACAGTGATATTATAAATCATAAGGGGGAGCCATGAATTCTATTGTAAGAGAAATAGAAGAAAAGGGAAGGATAGCTCGGGCAGCTAAGAAAAAGCTAGCTTCCATTTCGACACAAAACAAAAATGAAGCTTTGCTCAATATTGCTGAAGCCCTGATTGCCAGGAAAAACGAGATTTTGGAAGCCAACGCTATCGATTACGAAAAAGCCAAGAACTCAGAAATGAATAAAGCTATGCTCGATAGGCTCATGCTATCGACAGAACGCATTCATGACATAGCCATGGATGTCAAAACAGTAGCCGCTCTCCACGACCCCGTGGGCGAAATATTTGATATGCGCACCTTGCCCAATGGCCTGCTACTGGGCAAGAAAAGAGTTCCCCTGGGAGTGATCGGCGCCATATACGAGAGCCGGCCCAACGTTACCATAGATATATCAAGCCTGTGCCTCAAATCGGGCAACGCAGTAATTTTGAGAGGTGGAAAGGAAGCAATAAATTCCTGCACCATACTATCCAGAATAGCTAGGGAAGCAGTGCAAAAGACAGAGATACCGGAGGGAGCAATTCAGCTCATTGCATCTCCTGAAAGAGAAATGGTCAACTATATGCTCAATATGAAGGACACGATTGACCTGATGATACCCCGCGGCGGCGCCAACCTGATAAAGCTCGTATCGGAAAATGCCACCATGCCTGTAATTACTGGCGGAGTAGGAGTCTGCCATACCTATGTCGACAGAGAAGCAAATCTAAATGATGCGGTAGCCATCGCTTACAACGCCAAGGTCCAGCGCCCAACGGTATGCAATGCTATGGATTGTCTGCTGGTCCACAGTCAAATTGCCGCAGAATATCTGCCCGCCATTACCACAGAATGGAGCAAGGCTGGTGTAGAGGTGCACTGCGATGAGCGAGCCATGGCGATCTTGAAACCTTTAAACTTCACAAATGTATTCGACGCAACGGAAGAAGACTGGGGGAAGGAGTTCCTCTCTCTAACAGCCTCAGTAAAAGTAGTAGACTCTCTGGACGAGGCACTGGCACACATAGATCAATATGGATCAGGGCATTCCGAAGCCATCATAAGCGAGGACTATTCAGCAGTGATGCGCTTCCTCGATGAAGTAGACGCCTCTTGCGTCTACGCCAACGCCAGCACGCGCTTCACTGATGGATCACAATTTGGCCTGGGCACCGAAATAGGCATCAGCACACAGAAATTTCACGCCCGCGGCCCGATGGGGCTAAAAGAACTTACCAGCTACAAATGGATTATCTTTGGCAGGGGTCAGGTCCGCCCTTAGGTTAGAGATCTCAAGGCAGCTTTTTGTATCTGGAACAACCTCCCTATTCCATCCTGCGCCAGGTCGATCAGAGTCGCCAGTTCATCCAGGGAAAAGGATTTCCCTTCAGCGGTCCCCTGAACTTCCACAAACTCTTTGTTGTCAGTCATGACAATATTGAAGTCAACATCAGCGCGATAGTCTTCCTCGTAACAAAGGTCAAGCAAAGCTATACCATCTACTAGACCGACGCTGATGGCTGCTACCATCTTGCCAAGGGGATTAAAAGGCAAGATACCTCGCTTCCTTAGATTATGAAAAGCCTGATACAGAGCAACATATGCCCCGGTTATAGAAGCCGTCCTAGTACCTCCATCAGCCTGCAGAACGTCGCAATCCACAATGAAAGTCATCTCGCCGAGAGCAGCCAGGTTAACGGATGCCCTCAAACACCGACCAATAAGGCGTTGAATTTCTTCGCTTCTACCACTTGCTCTATCCCGTCCCGTGCGCGTAAGCGTAGCGCGTGGCAACATAGCATATTCTGCAGTGAGCCAACCCTGGCCACTACCCCGAAGAAAACCTGGCACTCGCTCTTCCATACTCACAGAGCACAAGACCCTGGTTTTTCCCTGTTCAATTAAGACCGACCCTTCAGCAAAACTTTGATATCCTAGAACCATATGAACTGGCCTTAGTTCATCGCTGGCTCGACTATCTATTCTGGACATAAAAAATCTCCTTCCCTTTCAATGCGGTTGATATGGTAATCTAAATATGCTAGCATGTAAACCAAATTATATCAGGAATGGTGAGGGTAAAATGAAAAGAACCAAACTAATCTGTTTTGCAACCTTTCTTATTATGGGTCTGGCAATGTTCGGTTTTCCTCTCAACGCCCATCAACAGGTAGAAGCAAATACTGTAGAGACGGGTTCATCTGTTGTTGCAGGGTTACCACAGGAAACTTCGCCAGAAGAAGAACAAGAGGAAGAGAGGCTTGCACTCAGCACCAAGTATCCCTCACTGGCAGGACCAGCAAACAATACCTTTGAGTTCAAAGTTGACATGATATACATCGGTGGCGATGAGTCAAAAAACTTCAACCTTTCGGTTACAGCACCGAGCGGTTGGACAAGCGCGATACAAGAATCAACATATGAAGAACAAGAGATAGCGCGCATTCGTCTCAATCCCTCGTACACCCCCACCAGTGTCACGGTAATAACTACAGCACCGTACTGGCTCTACCCAGAACCGGGAGATTATACCATAACATTTGAAGCTACAGAGGCCGTCTCGGGAACTCCTTCAGCAAGCATAGATTTTACGGCAAAAATCACTGCTCGATATGGCCTCAAAACCAGTTCTGCTCTCGAGGGGGGGCGGTTGAACATTAAGACCAATGCAGGAAGCGAGGGCTACCTGCCCATCACCATAACCAATTCTGGATCTGCCGCCCTGGACAAAGTTACGTTCTCTTCCACTAAACCAGATGGTTGGAACATAACCTTTCAACCCAACGAGATAGAGGCGCTATCCGCAGGAGATTCACGGGAAGTTGGAGTAAGTATAACGCCCCCTGCCAATACCATCTCCGGAGACTACATGGTCAATCTGAACTTCAGCAGCGATCCCGAAACCTCAACAGCTCCATCCCAGATAAATATACGGGTAACGGTAGCGACCTCAACCAAATGGGGCTGGATAGGAGTAGGAATCGTAATTGCCGTAATAGTAGGGCTAGCGGTAATTTTCTCTCGCATGGGTAGAAGATAATATAATGGGCCAGGTCGTTGTCGAGACCAGCAATTTAAGCAAGAATTATAATGGCCTTGCTGCCGTTAATAAGCTAAACCTTCGTATAGAAGAGGGGGAGATTTATGGCTTCCTTGGCCCCAATGGGGCAGGTAAAACGACAACTATTCTGATGCTGCTGGGATTAACAGAACCCAGTGCGGGGACAGTTCATGTCTGTGGACACGTTCCGCAGAGAGAACCAATCAAAGTAAAAAGCCTCGTTGGCTATTTACCGGAGAAAGTGGGGTTCTATGAGGACTTGACAGCAGCACAAAATCTGAAATATACCGCTGCGTTGAATCGGATACCTCGCGGAGAAGTCGATGGCAAAATTGCTACTCTTATGGCAATGGTTGGCTTATCCCAGGTAGCTGATCATCAGGTGAATACATTTTCCCGGGGGATGAAACAGCGACTGGGCATAGCTGATATTTTGATAAAAGAGCCCAAACTTGCCTTTCTCGATGAACCAACTGTGGGCATAGATCCCAAGGGGATTGATGACATCCTCAACATAATAACGGGCATGTCCAGAAAAGGGATAACCGTAATTTACTGTTCCCATCAATTGCCCCAGGTACAAAAAGTATGCACGCGCGTGGGGATATTTGCCAAAGGACAACTGATAGCAGAAGGTCCCGTAAAAATGCTGGACCAACAAACATCACAGGAAGGACAATACCGAATAGAGGTCCAAATAGCCGACCCCGTTCCCGGGATTGCCGATATGATAAAGGATATCGAGGGAGTAATAGATATCTCAGGCCCTCCCGATTCACTGCTCATCGTCTGTAGTGCTGACTTGAGATCGCAGATAGCCAAGAACATCGTTGATTCAGGCAGTTCTCTAATAGGAATGAAGATAGAGGAATACAACCTAGAGGAAATCTACAAGAAGTATTTCCGTGAAGAATAGAGAGGAGCAAATATGTACGCTGTTTTTTACAAAGAGCTAGCCGACCACTTTAACAGTAAGAGGTTCACCATATTATTTGCACTGGCCTCTCTGGCAGCGATACTTGCTATTTACGTGGCAACTCAGAGCATTAGAGGAGAGGTATCCACCAGCACAGAGTTTATCTTCCTCAAGATATTTACTATAAGTGGAGAGACGTTGCCTTCGTTTCTCTTCTTCATGTCTCTCTTTATCCCCATTATAGGCATATCCCTTGGTTTCGATTCCATAAGTAGCGAATACTCAAGCGGAAATTTAAGCCGGCTTCTATCGCAGCCAATTTACCGCGACGCAGTAATTAACGGCAAATTTCTCTCCGGGTTAACCATTTTATCCATTATTATAGTTAGCGTCGTAGCCATTGTTACCGGTTTGGGGCTGCGTACAATCGGAGTCCCGCCGACATCAGAAGAAGTTCTACGCCTGATAGTTTTTGTCTTAGTAAGCATAATATATGGAGCTTTCTGGATGGCCCTGGCTGTCCTGTTCTCAGTTCTTTTCAAGAAAGCCTCCACTTCTATGCTTTCCACCATTGGCTTGTGGATATTCTTCTTCTTTTTCATGTCCATGATCGCTAGCGCCGTTGCCGATGTTCAGGTCCCTCTCGACTCGAACTCTACTTTGGCAATGATAACCCAAAATGCAGAAATTTCAGGAACAATAGGGCGCATTTCTCCATGCAATCTCTACGGCGAAGCCATTACCGCATTGCTCGTGCCCCAGACAGCCAGCCTCAATTCCGCAATAATGCTAATAAGCTCTCTTATCGAAGGTAGAATGCTAACTCCTCTACCCTTCAGCCAGAGTCTCCTGCTCGTGTGGCCACAGCTGACAAGCATTATAGCCCTGGCCGCTATATGCTTCGCCATCTCGTACATAAAGTTCATGAAACAGGAAATAAGATCCATATAGGACTCCGCATCATATTTGTCTACTTTTCTCTAATCCAGAGATCCTT
Organism: uncultured Dehalococcoidales bacterium; assembly: GCA_964626375.1. Taxonomy (GTDB): domain Bacteria; phylum Chloroflexota; class Dehalococcoidia; order GIF9; family AB-539-J10; genus M55B177. The sequence goes on from CAZVCX010000143.1 coordinate 5,005, forward strand.
TCCATCCGTAATGAACTCGAGAGTGCCATCTTCATCCGTACGAAAGAGGCCATCCACACCAGTCACTTCAATGAGCCTTTCCACCACCTCGTCATCTGGATGGCCAAATTGATTGTCAATGCCAACTGAGATCACAGCCACTTTGGGATTGACTACCGTTAGGAACTGAGGCGAGGTGGAAGTGATGCTGCCATGATGTGCAACCTTTAGAACAGTACTTTTTAAACCTGGCCGCCTCAAAATCAGATCAAACTCTGCCTCCTCCCTAATATCCGCTGTAAACAAAAAACTTACCTCGTTCCAGAAAAGTCTCAACACTACCCCATTATTATCTACATCACTACTAGTTCCATGAAAGATCTCCCGCGGAGGATTAAGCACTTTCATCTTGATGCCATTGCCAAGATCTATCTCCATCCCACTCCTTGCTATATGCTGCTCAATCCCTGCACCTTTTATAAGCTCAAGCCATTCTCGATAGACAGATGATTCGTAGCCTACATCCACCCACAGAACCCCCTGTACTTCATACCGTCGCAGCACCTCAACCAAGCCAGCAATGTGATCAGCATGGGGCTGAGTAGATATTACCAGGTCTATACTTCTGTCCCAGAAAGGGATCCGCCGGCCCAACTCCAAATTCAGTTTCTGGGGATC
>CAZVCX010000144.1:0-2841 GCA_964626375.1 uncultured Dehalococcoidales bacterium
ACTCCTTGACTGGCCATCATCTGCCCCGTAGCGATGCCCGCCCCTCCCATTGCTTGAGCATTGGAATTATCCAACACTTCAACCTTCATCGTTTCGGGATCAACGAGAACAAAAATGTCACATCGCCCAAAGCGAGGCTCCACCTCTGCATCTAGACTGGGGCCTGTCGCAGATATGGCTATCTTCATAAAAATCTCCTTTTATTCTAGTCTTCTTTTTCCAACTCTCCTATTCTACCACCAATCTGCTCCAATTGCTCCTTGATATTCTGGGCTTGCCCTTTCAGGAACTCAAGTTCTTCTTCCTTACTCATCTGCGGAGTATAAGGCACAGCTCTAGGAGACCAAGGCACTGCATCAGCCTGTACTCCTCCATAAGGCATAGCTCCTGTATAAGGAGCAGCTCCATAGGCTCTAGTAGTCCAGGGCACACCGTATCCAGCCCACCCATATTCCGCTGGATAAGCTCTCCTCCAACCATATCCTCTGCCCCAACCATATCCTCTACCCAAGCCATATCCTCTGCCAAACCCCCATCTACCAAATCCTCCTCCATAACCATAATATCCATAAGGATTGCAAAAACCTCTTCCTCCACCTGTCATCGGCCCCATGCCTCCTGGGCCCGTACCATCAAATCCTGGCATACTTCACCTCCTTGTCTTTTTTATTTACCACTTACAATCTTCCTCCATGGAACTTCCTCCCCCTACCTCTCCCCTGAAAATCAGATGGAGGCAGGGGAGCAGGTTGAACATCATCACTAAAGCACTTGGGACACGCCAGAGGCCCCCCTCTTGCGATGACTTCAAAAGGCACATCCCACTCATGTCCATCATTATTACACCTGAACCTCTGCTGGGGCAAACCAAAATCGCCCCCTCCTATTTGAATAGCCTTGCCATAAATTAGAGCATCCGCTATTTTTTCTCTGCCCGTTCCCAATACACGGTGGAAAGTAGCCCTGGAGATGCGCATCCTCCTGGCGCACTCCTCCTGCTCCAGTCCTTCCACATCTTTGAGACGAATGGCTTCCATCTCCTCTATCGATAAATTCACCTTCTCTAAAATATTTAACGGCACTCCAACAGGCTTAAAAAAACTGATCCTTGGCCACCAGGAAACGCAACGCAGTTTCACCGGTCTGGCCACATTAAAATATCTCTCCCTCAATATATATTATGAACATATGTCAATAATAAGTTTAACTCTCTCATAAAAAACTGTCAAACCGTGGTGCATTGCAATGAATCATGGTCTAAAATAAGATTGAATTTATTAATTGAAGGAGGAATCGCCAATGAACAGGGAAAGGTTTCTGGTAATAGGTGGAGTAGCAGCAGGAATGAGCGCTGCCAGTAGATTCAGAAGAAACAGGCCTGAAGCCGAGGTTATTGTAGTACAAAATGGAGAGTACGTTTCCTACGGTTCCTGTGGTTTGCCATATTTTGTATCCGGGCAGGTCAAGAACGTACAGGGACTGGTGGTCTACGATGCTGATTTCTTCCGGCAGAAGAGGGATATCAACGTCCTCAAATGGCACGAAGCCATCAAAATAAACCCTGCTGCCAGGACCGTCACGGCTCGCGATCTTAGAGAAGACAAAGAAATAGAATTAAGCTACGACAAACTGGCAATTTGCACTGGTGCTTCTCCTGTAAGACCCAATCTCCCGGGCAACAATCTCGGGAACATTTTTGTCATCAGAAGCGCGGAAGACGGTGCCAGGCTAAGAGATTTCCTGGAAAAAGAACGCCCCGCCAAAGCAGCCATAATCGGCGCCGGCCCGGTAGGCCTGGAAATGGCTGAATCCCTCAGCACGAGGGGCATCAAGACTACGTTAATAAAGAGGCCAGGTAGCATCTTGAAAATGTTTGACGACGACATGGTGACGATGGTTGAAGAAGAACTGGAGAAAAAAGGAGTCACCCTCGTCAAGAATGCCAGCATACAGAGCTTTACAGGTGATGATAAGGGCAACGTCAGGGAAGTCGTCCTCGCTGATGCCAGGCATGAGGTTGACTTCGTTCTCCTAGCTACGGGAGCAACGCCAAATTCTAAACTAGCTGAAGAAGCAGGTTTCAGTGTCAATGCCAACGGGACAATTGCGGTTAACGAGATGATGCAAACCAGCATCGAAGACGTCTTCGCTGCTGGCGATTGTGTCGGGCAAAAACACCTGGTGACGGGGAAAGAAGTATATTTCCCGCGGGGGACCACGGCCAACAAACAGGGACGGATCGCTGGAGAAAATGCTGCTGGTGGGGAGGCAACTTCTCCCGCTATTGCAGCAACTCTGGTCTCCAAAGTGTTCGATCTGACGATCGCCCGTACCGGGTTGAGTTCTCGAGAAGCAGAAGTGGCAGGCTACAACTTTGCGGTTTCCACTATCGCTCATCCCGATCACGCTTTCACCTATCCTGAACCGGCACCAGAGGACATCACCACCAAGCTAATAATGGATAGGAAAACAGGAAAGCTGCTAGGAGCTCAAATGATAGGCAGTCACAAAAATATGGGTGTGGCAAAGCGGATAGATATTTTTGCCACGGCGCTTTACAAAGGAATGACTGTGGCCGAGATAAACGAATTGGATCTCAGCTACTCGCCGCCATACTCGCCCTTCTACGATAACATACTTATAGCTACAGAGGTTGGGCTAAAGAAGCTAACTCGCAACACGGGATAATGGCCAACGTGACAGCGCATACAAATAGGGAAGGCCCTGCCCTGGCCATAGAGTGGCTAGATGACAGGTTGAGGATACTGGACCAGAGCAAGCTCCCCCTCGAGCAAAGGTTTATCGAAATTTTTGACTACCGCGATGTGGCTCTGGCCATTA
>CAZVCX010000145.1:0-3416 GCA_964626375.1 uncultured Dehalococcoidales bacterium
GAAACCAAAGAGAAGGCTAACGCCTGCCTGCCACTGGTCAAAGCCAGCAGGAGCGAAAATAGGCGCAATGAAGCTGCCTATTTGTCCTATCCAGCTATCAGCGCTGGCATATTCTACTCCCCAGGGCATGCTGCTCAGCAGCCAGATAACCACTACAGCTCCGAAAATGATTGTTCCTGCTTTCCGAAGGAACAGGCTGCCTCTCTCCCACATATGTATCAGCACGCCCTTTATTGTGGGGAGGCGATATGGTGGCAGTTCCATGACGAAGTGGCCGCTGGGGCCTTTGAGGATACTTCTGCGGAAGACCAGCGCCATGATGATAGCGACGATGATTCCGATGATGTACATTGAGAACACTACCATGCCCTGGTTGGCGGGGAAAAAGGCAGCTGCCAGAAGTATAAAAATGGGAAGCCTGGCACCACAGGACATAAAGGGATTTATGAGAATAGTGGTGAGCCTGTCTCCAGGATTCTCTATGGTGCGGCAGGCCATGATCCCCGGGATGTTACAGCCGAATCCAAGAATCATGGGAATGAAGGAGCGGCCATGAAGCCCGATTTTGTGCATCAGGCGGTCCATGACAAAGGCAGCACGCGCCATGTAGCCGCAGTCTTCGAGGACGGAGATAGCGATAAATAGCAGAAATATCGGCGGTATGAAGATGAGCACTGAACCAAGTCCTCCAACAATTCCGTCGGCGAGCAGAGAGCCCAGCCACTCCGGTGAAGCGCTCGCGGCGTAGCCTCCAATCCAGCCAAAGAACGCATCAATCCAGTCCATGAAAGGAGTTGACAGGGAAAAGACAAACTGGAAAACGCCATACATCAACGCCAGGAAAAGGGGAATGCCCAGCCACCGGTTGATGACGAATTTGTCGATCTTGTCGGAAAGATTAACGCGCTCAATAGGGGGTTTCTTCAGGGTATCCTTGAGAAGTCCACTGATAAAGCCATACCGGGCATCAGCAATTAAAGTTTCGGCCTCATCTCCATAGACACTTCTTAAATGTGCCAGGCTTTCCTCTCTGAGTTCCAGAATATTTGCGCTAGCCATTTCTTGCCTCCTCGAATCTCTTGATTGTCTCTTCGTCGCCCTCAAGCAATTTCACTGCCAGCCACTTGGGAGAGAACTTGGAAGCAAGAGGTGTTTTCGAGATCGCCTCTTCCAAATGGGAGATTTCTTTTTCCACCTCTCTTCCGTACTCTATCTTTACGCCTCCCGCCCAGGTCTTCTCTTCCGCTATCCTGACTATCTCCTCAAGCAGCTCATCAGTTCCATAGTTACGGTTGGCCATCATGGGGATAACCGATACACCCATTTCTTTAGATATTACTTCAATATCTATCTTATACCTGCGGGACTCAGCTTCATCCATCATGTTGAGGGCTATGATTAGAGGCACTTCCATCTCCATGATCTGGACGGCTAGGTAGAGGTTCCTCTCTATGTTCGAGGCGTCAATAATATCCACGACCACATCCGGTTTCTCTTCGACGATAAAGTTGCTGGCAACGACTTCGTCGGGAGAATAAGCGGTCAGGCTGTAGACGCCGGGCAGGTCGACTACTTTTATAGTGTATCCCTTAAAGCTACAACTGCCCTCTTTCTTTTCTACAGTTACTCCTGGCCAGTTTCCCACGTGCTGCCTGCTGCCGGTCAGATTGTTAAATACCGTGGTTTTTCCTGAATTGGGATTACCTGCAAGGGCAATGACTATGTCTCTTTTAGCCATTCTAGACCTCCTTAACCAAAATCTTCTGTGCCACGCCGCGGCCAAGTCCCAATCTCGACCCCCTGAGATCGATAAGCACCGGACCGGCATACTGGCTGTTTACAATTCTTATCTGGACGCCGGGCGTTAAGCCCATATCGAGGAGCTTTCGCTGTAACCTCCAGCCAGCATTAACGCTGATGATCGCAAGCAACTTGCCGGGGCTGGCCATTGCCAGGGGCATTCCTCCGATGGCCATTTTAAGTCACCTCGACGTCAATGCCGGCTGCTTCTTCCTTGCGCAGGGACAGGTTATAGCCCTTGATCCTGATCTCCACGGGATCTCCCAGCGGAGCTGTGCGCTGCATTTCAATCTCGCTTCCGGATATCAATCCCATGTCAAGAAGCCGGCGGCGAATATTTCCGCTGCTCCGGATTTTAGTAATCTTTCCTCTCTCACCTTTCTTTAACTCGCCAAGCGTTTTGACTGACATATATCTGCCTCCTTTATGAAATCTTTTTTCTCTTAAGTGGGATAGTTGGAGCCTGTGATCATCCTTAACCCGAACCCGCTAAATAAATAAAAGTAAGATTTATCTAACATTTTAAATTCAAAAAAATATTACACCTCCTGGTCCTCTCGCAGGCATTTTGCCAGCGACTTTTCATCTCTTTTGCCATGTTTGACATAATAATTGAATCCCTTCAACCACTCAGGGTTCCCACGCGGGCAATTCAGGACAAAATCGATAAATTTCTCCAACTTCGCAAGGCTATCTCTCCCCAGAACGTGCTCCATGCGGCAAGCGTCGCCATCAGCAGTTAGCGGATCGACATCAAGTATATCGACCAGGAACTGGCGCAGGATTTTGTGGCGGTGGTATACGTCCTTCGCTAACTTTGCTCCTTTGGGAGTGAGCTCTATATTGCCGTATTTCTCATGTAAAACGAGCCCGCTCACCGATAGTTTCGTCAGGGCCCAGCTAACGCTGGGTTTTTTTACGCACATCCGCTTGCCGATTTCAGTTACAGTGACGGGCTTACCTTCTTCCTTGATGAGAGATATCGTCTCGAGATAATCTTCCATGCTGGCTGTCTGCTGACTAGAAGCGCTTTTACTCACTCGCAAACCTCAATAAACATAGTGTTAGACTAATCTAACATGAAAATACTATAGCACATTTTCAGTTGTTGTCAAATTCCCATAGTACGTCAGATGATCGGTGACGTGTTCTTTTTTGATTCTTCGTTGATAATTATTACCTCATTGTGGAAAAGGGTGCTATTCTGAATGCGGTATTCCTGTGTGCACAAATCTATTGCACTGGCGAGCCTGCGAAGAGTAGAATGGGGAGTACAGCGAGTAATAAATGCAGGAGGCCACTATGAGCATCGGTAAGACAAGGGGATTTCTTTACACGCTGGCCAGGCTCCTGGGAGATGTTAGTGCCGTTCAGAAGGGCAAAGCCGGCAAAAGGGCGGCTAGGCGCATTACGGGCAGGGCTACAGGTCGCGCTATGGGCAAACTCTTCAAGTGAAGTTACGTAGCTTTTTCTAAATTATGCCGTTATTCTGGAATGATGTATCGCGATATTAAGCTACAAGCTGCATATCCGGCAGGTCATCGGGGAATGGAGCTAAAGGGATATTTCCCCATCTGAGCAAAGCTAGCTTGGGCGGCGAGCAAAAAAGGTGCATA
>CAZVCX010000146.1:0-6001 GCA_964626375.1 uncultured Dehalococcoidales bacterium
ATCTGAAGCCACAAGCAATTAAATTAAAGAAACTATCGACATCGGGAATTCCCAATGGAGGCTCGGGATAAACATCGAGTCGTAAAATGAGCGAATCGACCTTTGGTACAGGGGAGAAACTTTTCGCCGGCACGGAAGCCACTATGCTGGGTTTACTATAAAATTGGATCCTAAGGCTCAGCAAGCTATTTTTGTTGCAAGCTGATATGGCTTCGCCTACTTCCTTTTGTACCATTACTAGCATAGATGAAGGCCTTGTTTTGGATTCAAGAAAATGGCGTAGTATAGGTGATGTTATATAGTAGGGAATATTGGCTATGACTTTGTATGTTTGGGTGGCTGTTTCCCTTAAAAGCTCCTGAGGGGGGATGTTAAGTATGTCACCATGAATGATCTCGACGTTACCAAAGGAGGAGAGATCCCTGTCAAGGTCTCTTACCAACCGGTCATCGATTTCCACTGCTATGACCCTGGAAGACAATCTTGCCAATTCTTTCGTTAACACTCCTCCTCCAGGCCCTACCTCAACAATAATGTCATCGGGGGTAAGATTAGCTGCTGAGATAATAGTTTCCAGGGCCGCTTCGTCAACGAGGAAGTGTTGGCCTAACTTCTTCCGTGGCTTGAACCTGGAGCGGTGAGTGATATGATGAGCGCCATGAAATGCTGTCACGCTAAGGAATTGATTATTCAATCGTTTTAAAATTCAGGCCGTGCACCTGCTCTCGATTTCTATACTGCCAGGTCATTCCAGCCAGTTAACTCCTTCCAGGCAACTCCATATCACACTGGATTTACCACTTACCGTTGCTCCCTTCCGGGCCTGGCGGGGTTTATAGCATCCAGTTGTATGGAACCCAGATATCATCGCTAAACTTAGCAGAAAAGGCCTGCCAGCAGTAAACCTCAAGTAGGAATTCAGCCCCGCTACAGCGGTTTTCGGGTACAGGGCACCGCTAGCTCCCCGCCTAGCACGACCTGCTATCATGTTAACAATAGATACAGGGCAAGTCAAGGACGTGAATTGACAGAGGATTATAACTGGAGTATACTTCCACCTCGGGACGTAAATCTTCTAATAGTCCTAAACAGAGATAGGCGGAGAAAACGCCGAGTTTACCGTGTGATTTTACAGTCGTCGGCATTGTGGGGTGGAAGCTAGCCGTTGCAATGTTGGTTCTTTTAGTAGTTTGTCAAGCTCTTCTGATAGTGACGGGTTTATATAGTGGCTAGATAGCGTTGTGTATGATTTACGCTCTTTGAGCAGAGGGAAACCTGCAGGAGATGTATTTTATATGTTAATGCAAGTAGGAAAGGCCATGCTTGTTACCTTTAATAGATATGCTGGTTGCCGTATTCGTGGAACAACTCGTCTCATCAGGGACTTTGCTAAGGATAACTCCTTGACACAGCAAACGTTGGCCCAGATTTTCCGATATGTAAAACAGGTGATTTCTGTAGCCCACTTTGCGTTCGTTGAAACGTCCTTTAACAAACTGTGTCTTGTTAGTACTACTGACATTAATTGTAGGAGGATGCTTCGTGGAGTTTAATAATCTGAAGGAAATACTAGCTGTAGAGAGCTTTGTCTGCTTGGATGTGCATGGCATACTATTATGACAAGTACTAAATGGCAAGCTATAGCTGTATTATATTATAATAGCAATGTTATTTGTAATCTATAATCTGAACGGCAAGTAAGTGTGTAAAGGCATAGGAACGGAGATATTTTAAAGAGAGTTCTTGATCTCTCAAAAAGACGAGAAATATTGAGGAGGTATCATGAAAGAAAAAATTAAAGTTCTCGTTGCCAAACCGGGGTTGGATGGGCATGAGCGGGGAGCGAGGGTCCTGACCCTTGGGTTGAGAGGAGAGGGATTGGATGTTGTCTACACTGGACTCAGGAGGACTCCTGAAGAGATAGTAGAGCGAGCCATCAAGGAAGAAGTGGATGTGATAGCCTGTAGTATTCTCTCTGGAGCGCATAAAGAGCTTCTTCCAAGAGTGGTTGATCTGGCGAAGAAAAAGGGGTTGGAAAAAGTCTTGATTATGGCAGGAGGCAACATTCCTAATGAGGACATTCCGTTCTTGAAGGAGAAAGGAATTGATGTTGTCTTTGACCAGGGTTCTACAATTAAGGAGATAGCCAGTTGGATTCGGGAGAACGTTAAGTCTTAATAGAATAAATAGTCAAGTTAAAATCAGGATGCATATTTTTGTCAGAAGTCCCATCTTTGAACTGGCAGGTTGCTCCTGCGGTTAGCGGAGGATAATGATAATATGAAACTTTTTGAATTTGAAGCTAAGGGATTTTTTAAGAAAGCAGGAATTCCTGTTCCGGAGGGAGTGGTGGCTGATACAGCAGAAGGAGCCCGGAAGGCATATGAAGAGCTAGGGGGAAATGTTGTCTTGAAGTCACAGGTGTTGGCGGGTGGTCGAGGGAAGGCGGGAGGGGTGAAGTTTCCCAAATCCAGTGACGAAGCTTTTTCCATGGCCACTGAAATATTAAATATGAAGATCAAAGACATGCCCGTGGAGAAAGTGCTGGTTGAAAGAGCTCTGGATATAAAGAAGGAGTTCTATCTTGGAATTATAACTGATCCTGATAAAGGTTGTCCGTTGCTAATGTTTAGTGCGGAAGGGGGTGTAGAGATTGAAGTTCTGGCTGCCGAGAGACCTGAGGCCATCAGAAAAGTTTTTATTGATCCCAGATATGGTTTGATGGGCTACCAAGTTCAATTTGAGCTACAGCAAGCAGGTCTTCCCCAAGAATTGCAAAATGGGGTTATTAATGCAGCGCGGCGACTCTACCAGGTGTACTGGGATATGGATGGAGAACTTATCGAGATCAATCCGCTTGTGGTAACGAGTGGAGGTAAAGTTATTGCTGCTGATGCCAAGTTCAATGTTGATAATAGCGCTGTTCCCAGGCATCCTGAACTCCCCAAGCGCCCAGCCAGGACTATTGAAGAGCGAGCTGCTGAACTGGGGCTTAGCTACGTATTGCTAGATGGCAACATCGGAATAATAAGCAATGGAGCCGGACTTACTATGTCTGCTATGGACTTCCTGCGAGAATATGGGAGCAGCCCGGCGAATTTCCTGGATCTTGGAGGAGGGGCAACCCAGGCGAGTGCTATTAAGAATGGCATGAAGATCGTTTTTGAAAATCCCAACGTCACTGCATTGCTAATTTATGTATTTGCTGGAGGACCAAGGTGTGATGTGATTGCCAGTGGTATCATAGAAGCTCTTGATGAAATGGAGAAGGAGAAGAGCCTGCGTACTCCTATAGTAGCTACTCTCCATGGCCGTTATAAAGAGGAAGGCATGAAGATATTGTCGGCTTCTAAGTCCCCCTATCTATATCTAGAAACGGAGGTTGAGGATGCGGTGCGCAAAGTAATCGAATTGGGAGGGCATTCAAAATGAGTATTTTGATCAACAAGGATAGTAAAGTTCTATCTCAAGGGATTACGGGGAAGCTGGGAAGTTTTGCCACGGAGAGGATGATTGAGTATGGCACTAAAGTGGTAGCCGGTATTACGCCGGGTAAGGGTGGTAGTGAGACCATGGGCGTTCCCATATATAATACAGTGCGAGAGGCAGTGAGGGATCATCAAATTGATGCCACGATTTTATTTGTCCCTCCAGCCTTTGTTAAAGAGGCCATATTTGAAGCCCTCGATGCTGAAATTAAGTTGATCGTGGTTGCTGTAGAGAGGATGCCAGTGAAGGACATGATGATGGTCAAGCAGGCCATCAAAGGGACGGGGACGATCCTGATAGGGCCCAATTCTCCCGGAATAATTAGTGCTGAAGAGTGCTCTATGGGATATTTTCCTGGTGACGTCTATCGCAAGGGCCCAGTGGGGGTAGTATCCCGCAGCGGGACTTTCTCTTATCAAGTGGGCGATGAGATTACCAGAGCTGGTCTTGGAGAGACCTCTTCATTGGGCATAGGAGGAGATCCCGTTACCGGGTGTAACTTCGTGGATATCCTGAAACTATATGAAGAGGATCCTGAGACCAAGGTGATTACCCTTATCGGTGAGATTGGCCGTACCAGTGAGGAGGAAGCGGCAGAATACATACAGAGCAATGTCTCAAAGCCGGTGGTGTCTATTATAGCAGGAAGGACAGCTCCTCCAGGAAAAACAATGGGCCATGCGGGGGCAATTATTACAGGGGGGAGAGGTTCATATGATTCTAAGGTCAGGGCTTTAGAAAAAGCAGGAGTTCCCGTGGCTAAAACGCCTAAAGAAGTGGCTTCTCTGGCCAGAGAGGCTTTAAAGAAGGTGAAATCGAGAAAACAATGATGAATGAATCAGCAAAGGAGAGAATTAAATTTGCTCCCTTGAGGGATAGAGTTTTGTCTGCTGAAGAGGCAGCAAAGATAGTATTGAATGGGATGCATATTGGAACATGTGGAACTCCCACTGCTGGTTGTCCCGACTCCTTTTTTGAAGCTCTTGCTAAAAGAGGAGAACAAGGTGAAAGTTTTAAGGTCGATATCTGGTCCTGTGCGCCGCTTAGCCAGACGATCGATGGGAAGCTGGTTGAAGCGGGTTTGTTAAATAGAAGGCTGGCACACCAGGCAAATCCCCTCTTGGCTAAAGAGGCTAATAAGGGCAAGGTCCACTATTCTGATATGGGAGCAGCCTGGGTTCCTCTTGAAGTAAGAAAGGGATCACTGGGGAGGCTCGATCTTGCCGTTATTGAGGCAGTAGAAGTAACTGAGGAAGGGCATGTTGTCCCCACCATCAATGTTGGGGATGAGGCTACTTTTTTGCGCTACGCTGACAACGTTATCATAGAGATAAATATGAATATGCCCCAGGAATTGAGTGGCATTCATGACATTTATATTCCTGAAGAGCCTCCCAATAGAAAACCTATTCCCTTGATCAGCGTGAGCGATCGGATCGGGGTGCCTTACATTGAGGTGGCGCCAGAAAAGATTAAGGGGATTATCATTTCCGATAAAGAAGTGAATGCGCCGGGCAGGGCTCCGATAGATGAGATGAGCAGAGCGATAGCCAGAAATGTTGTGAACTTCTTTGATGAAGAGGAAAGGCACGGGAGATTGCCGGAAAATCTCCTTCCTTTTCAGACGGGGTTGGGGGCATTGGGTGGAGCTATCCTCAGTGAGCTGGATGGGTCCAGATTTGAAAACTTGGAAGTTCACTCTGCTCTTCTTGATGACGGCGTACTTGATTTGATCGATAGTGGGAAGATAAAAGCTGCTGATGGGGTGGGACTTTTCTTTACAAAAGAGGCACTCGAGAAGCTTGCAAAGAATGTTGAACGGTACAAAGAGAGGCTTATTCTCAGGCCGATAGATATCGTCAATAGCCCTGAAGTTATTCGCAGGCTAGGAGTCATTGCTCTAAATACTGCCATAGAGGTTGATATCTACGGGCATGTGAACAGCAGCCATGTGGGGGGATCGCGCATCATGACCGGAGTAGCTGGATCGATAGAGTTTTCCCGCAATGGCTATCTTTCCATATTCATGACGCCTTCCGTAACTAAGAAAGGTGCCATTTCTGCTATAGTTCCCATGGTGCCTCATGTGGATCACACGGAACATGAAGTAAATGTAATAGTAACCGAACAGGGGCTGGCGGATCTCAGGGGGCTGGATCCTCGAGAACGCGCTAAAAGGATAATAGAAGAGTGCGCTCATCCCGATTATAAGCCTATCCTGTGGGATTATTTCCATGAAGCTGAAGCTCTTGGGGGTCATGAGCCACATATATTGAGTAAAGCTTTTTCCTTTCACTTAAGGCTGGCAGAAACGGAAACAATGAAGACCTAAAAGGAGGTAAATGCGAAAATGTTCAGTGAAGAAGAATTGAAAGAGATTGAAAAGAAACGAAGAGAGTGGGAAGAAGGTACGCTCAAGAAGACTTTACAGCGATTCAAGGCAACTGAGAGTCCCAATACCTATTATTCTCCGCTAGATGTAAAGGAGTTTGATTTCTTGAAGGACGTTGGT
>CAZVCX010000147.1:0-5569 GCA_964626375.1 uncultured Dehalococcoidales bacterium
AGAATCATTTTCTCCTTGCAGGGTTTTAGCGATGCTGGTTTTATTCTGGCTAACAAAATGCCAGGAAAGTTACTGGCTAGGGGGCAAAGGCCCGCTGGCAAGTTTAGAAGAGAAAGATGGGCCAGTGTGTAAGAGAACAGCGAAGCGATTTTCTTTTAACTTCAGAGTGTCATTATTCACTAGGGCGGATTCAAGATGAAGCATGCAGAGATCTTTATAGTGTGCTTTTAAGATACACAACCATGCTGGAAATACTTGAATTCATAAAGTGAATGCTCTCCAAATTATGGTATATTTCTTCGTGGGATTGTTGCCATTTAACAGATGGATAAGGGAATTACTTCGCTTTGGAGGATATATTTGCAAAAGAACTCGTTAAAATCTATAATTTGCTCTGTATATGTTGCTAGCTAGTATATCATGTTGACAAAGTATAATTGTCATGTTACCATTGCTGCTTGCAATGTGTCCTATGTTGCCTCCTATCTGTAAGGCCCCTAAAAACCTCTAGCTTAGCGTGTGTCGTGAAGGGCATTTTGATTTTGTTTTCAAGGAGAAAGCGGTATGGTTAATTCTTTGACCTCTGAGGATAAACTAGTTAGATCGTTTGCCAAGTTATCTGAGAAAGTGGAAGTGCCTGATCTCATCAGGGTTCAGCTTGATTCCTTCAGATGGTTTGAAGAGGAGGGGCTGAAAGAGCTATTTGAAGAAGTTTCTCCCATTCAAGATTATACTGGTGCCAGGTTGGATCTGCAATTCGTTGACTATGAGTTTCGAGAGCCCCAACGTTCTGTTGCTGAGTGTTTGGAGAGAGGGGCAACGTATGCAGCTCCTTTGTATGTAACTGTCCATCTGTTAGTTAAGAGCACCGGAGAAATAAAACAACAAGAGTTGTTTTTCTGCGATTTCCCCCTGATGACAGAGCGTGGGACATTTATCATCTCTGGGGCAGAACGCGTGGTGGTTAGTCAGTTGACGCGATTTCCCGGGGTCTACTTCACTATGGCAAGGGATCCATCAAGCGACCGGGAGCTGGGCATGGCCAAACTTGTGGCGGAGCGTGGAGCCTGGCTTGATTTTGACACGTCTAGTAGAGATGTACTCTCGGTAAAGGTAAGCGGCAAGAGGAAAATACTCGCCACTACTTTACTGCGAGCTATAGGATATGAAACTGATGATATTCTGGGTGCTCTCTTCCAGGACGTGGATAATTCTCCCGGGCACGCGTTTATTAGTTCTACTCTAGAGAGAGACCCGCTGATTAAAAATAAAGCGGATGCTCTAACAGATGTTTACAGGAAGTTATCTTCTGGAGATCCCCCGAGCCTTGAAAGTGCTAAAACTCTGTTGAACAACTTTCTCTTTAACCCCAAACGTTATAGCCTGGGTAAAGTTGGCCGTTATAAAATCAACAAGAAGTTAGGGCTTGATGTCCCTTTGGATAACACCTGCCTTACACCCGATGATCTGGTGCAAATAGTTCGTCGTCTGATATCTATAAACAATGGCAGGGAAATTACCGATGACATAGACCATCTAGCGAATCGTAGGGCGAGAACCATAGGGTTCCTATTGCAGAGACAGTTTCGCATTGGACTGGCTCGGCTTGAGAAGGCTATTAAGGCGAGGATGAGTGTTCTCGGGCCTGAGGCAGCTACTCCAACTTCTTTAATTAATGTTCGTCCCATGGTTGCTACTATAAGGGAGTTTTTCGCCAGATCTCAGCTGTCACAATTTATGGATCAGACAAATCCTCTGGCGGAGCTAACTCACAAGCGACGTCTTTCTGCAATGGGGCCTGGAGGATTATCCAGGAAGCGGGCAGGATTTGAAGTTCGTGATGTGCATCATTCGCATTATGGCAGAATTTGTCCCATAGAAACTCCGGAGGGTCCCAATATCGGATTGATTGGCTCTCTGGCAGTTTATGCCAAGATTAATGAATATGGATTCATAGAAACCCCCTATCGTAAAGTTGATAACGAATGTCTCAATGATAAGGTGAAGTTACAAGGCAGAACTTTAAGAGAAGCTATTTTGGATGGCAAAGGGCATATTGTGGCTGATGCGGGCACGTTGGTTACAGAAGATGTTGCAGAGAGAATAACGAAGCTTTCTATTGAGAAGATAAAGGTTACTCCTTTTGTTTCTGATCAGATCGTTTATCTGGCGGCAGAAGAAGAGGATCAATATGCTATCGCTACTGCCAACGTGAGTTTAAATGAAAAAGGGGAAATTATGGAAAGCGTGGTGGAGGTTAAAAAGGGCAGTAGATATTTTAAAGAGCAGGTGGATAGAGTGGATTTCATAGATGTATCTCCCAGGCAAATCTTTAGTGCTGCTGCCTGCCTTATTCCTTTCTTGGGACATGATGATGCAAATAGGGCGTTGATGGGCTGCAATATGCAACGACAGGCGGTACCCCTGATAGCCGCGCAGGCGCCTTTAGTAGCTACAGGAATGGAAAGAGAGGTGGCTAAGTATAGTAGCAGAATATTATTTGCTCTTAATGAGGGGGAAGTAACTTCAGTGACTAGTTCTCAAGTGGTAGTTCAGGAAAGGGAGGGAGGAGAGCGCGTTTATGATTTGAAGAAGTTTGTTAGAACTAATCAGGGGACGTGCATTAATCAGGTTCCTCTTGTGAGCAAGGGCGATCAGGTTAAGAAGGGGCAGGTCATGGTAGATAGTTTTTCTATCCGTGACGGCAAACTTTCACTGGGGCGCAATGTTATATGTGCTTTCATGACCTGGGAGGGATATAACTACGAAGATGCTATCATTCTCAGTAGTAGATTGGTAAAGGATGATGCTTATACCTCTATTCACATTGAGAAGTATGAAGTGGAAGCGCGTGAAACTAAACTTGGCAAGGAAGAGATAACCTCTGACATCCCCAATATAAGCGAGGATAGTTTTAGTGATCTCGATGAAGAGGGTATAGTGAGGATTGGAGCTGAAGTGAGGCCTGGCGATATTCTCGTGGGTAAAATTACTCCCAGAGGTGAAACTGAACCTACTGCCGAGGAAAAACTGTTGAGGGCTATTTTTGGGGGGAAGGCACGTGAAGTAAAGGATAGCTCTCTGCGCATGCCTCCAGGAGAAATGGGAAGGGTAGTTAACGTCAAAGTGTTCTCGCGGGAGAAAAATAACGAGTTACCCGGCGGTGTGAATACTCTCGTGCAGGTATGGGTGGCCCAGAAACGCAAAATTTCAGTGGGAGACAAAATGTCAGGGCGGCATGGGAATAAGGGAGTTGTCTCTCTTATATTGCCGGAGGAGGATATGCCATTTTTACCCGATGGTACACCGGTGGATATCATTCTTAATCCACTGGGAGTCCCCTCCAGAATGAATATAGGTCAGGTACTGGAAACTCATCTAGGCTGGGCTGCTGGCATATTTGGATTTAATGCCCTGACACCGGTATTCCATGGGGCTGACACCATAGATATTGAGGATGCTTTAGGGCTGGTCTGGATAGCATGGGAGGCGGGTGCGGTGAGCTTTAATTCGGGAGGAGGAGATGGCAAGGTGATTGACAGGGGGAAAATAGCAGAATGGTTACAGGCCCATGGTTTTGTTGCTCAGGAGGTGATGGACGAGAAAAACAAGGGGATAGCAAGAAAGACGTCGCTCATCTTGTGGCTTGAGGAACTGGGATTGGAGGCACGCAGCCTTGATGAGGAACAATTGTGGCAGCTGGTGCAGAAGGTCTATAAAGAGCGGAGAATTTATCCTCCTGTTTTTGCCAAAATAGAGCTTCGAGATGGTAGAACTGGTGTACCGTTTGATCAACCTGTAACTGTAGGGTGTGCTTATATGATGAAGTTGATACATCTGGTTGAAGATAAGGTGCATGCTCGTTCAACGGGCCCATATTCATTGATCACGCAACAACCTTTGGGTGGCAAAGCCCAATTTGGTGGCCAGAGGTTTGGAGAAATGGAAGTATGGGCGCTGGAAGGTTATGGTGCTGCACATATGCTGCAGGAAATGCTTACCGTAAAGTCAGATGATGTGGCAGGACGAGCCAAGGCATATGAAGCTATTGTTAAAGGAGAAGATATCCAGCAACTTGGTGTTCCAGAATCAGCAAAGGTTTTATTTATGGAGTTGCGAAGTTTGGGAATCGCTGTCGAGTTGCTAAGTGAAG
This sequence comes from uncultured Dehalococcoidales bacterium, assembly GCA_964626375.1. Lineage (GTDB taxonomy): Bacteria > Chloroflexota > Dehalococcoidia > GIF9 > AB-539-J10 > M55B177. The sequence continues at coordinate 4,154 of CAZVCX010000147.1, forward strand.
ATTTTGTCTAAAGGGCTTTGTTGGCGCTTGTGAGAGTAATTCAAAATCGCAGGGAGAGAGATGTCACAATTTAATGATGTTAAAGCTATCAGAATAAGCCTCGCTTCCCCAGAACAGATCAGAAGCTGGTCGCATGGAGAGGTGACCAAGGCTGAAACGATAAATTACCGCACGTTGAAACCGGAAAGAGATGGGCTTTTCTGTGAGAGAATTTTTGGGCCTGTCAAAGATTATGAGTGCCATTGTGGGAAGTACAAGAAGATACGATATAAGGGAGTGGTCTGTGATAAATGTGGAGTGGAGGTAGCTCATTCTAGCGTGCGTAGAGAGCGCATGGGGCATATAGAACTGGCAGCTCCTGTTGCTCATATATGGTTTGTCAAACTGGTTCCCAGTCGGCTGGGGCTCCTGCTGGATCTATCCCCGCGGAACCTGGAGAGCGTCGTCTATTTTGCGCGATATATCGTGACTTCAGTGGATGAAGAAGCCAAACAGAGGAAGGTGCAGGAGATCGAGCAGGCAGGAATCAATAAGATCTCAGAAATGGAAGAGGAGTTCGAGAAGTTGGAGGAGGGGTTGTCCCCGGATAAAGAAGGTAGCATCAGTGAAATTAACAGGCTGCGGGCCAGATTAATAGAGAAGAGGCAGGGAGTTGAAGAGGAGATACGGGCAAAGAAGGGAGAGCTGGATAGAATTCGGAAGCTAAAATTGTTTACAGAAGAAGAGTACAGGAAAACGAATGAGCTATATGAGGGGATCTTTGAAGCTGGTATGGGGGCTGAGGCCATTCTGGAGATCCTCAAGGAAGTTGATGTGGATGCGTTGCATCAGGAGCTTCGAGAACAAGTGCATAACGCTTCGGGGCAAATGCATAAGAAGGCCAGTAAGCGATTGCAGCTGGTGGAAGCGCTTAAGCTCAGCGGGAACAGGCCTGAGTGGATGGTATTAACGGTACTCCCTGTATTGCCTCCTTCACTACGCCCCGTGGTTCAGCTGGATGGAGGCCGTTTTGTTATCAGCGATCTCAATGATCTCTATCGACGGGTCATCAACCGAAATAACCGGTTACGTCGTCTTGTAAGGCTGGGTGCTCCTCAAATTATTGTGCGCAATGAGAAGCGCATGTTACAAGAGGCAGTGGATTCTCTCATTGATAATGGACGCAGAGGGCGCGTGGTTACTACGGGCAATAATCATGAACTCAAGTCTCTGGCTGCCATGCTTAGTGGCAAGAGAGGCCGCTTTCGTCAGAATCTACTGGGTAAGAGGGTGGATTATAGTGGCCGATCGGTTATCACAGTGGGCCCCACATTGAAACTCCATCAGTGTGGGTTGCCGCGGCATGTAGCTCTGGAATTGTTCAAACCATTTGTTATCCACAAGCTTATTATGAAGGGTTATGCTACCAATCTTAAG
>CAZVCX010000148.1:0-8907 GCA_964626375.1 uncultured Dehalococcoidales bacterium
ATATCAGAGTGAATTTTGCCTGCTGCCTTTGGGGCAGTAATTCCTCGAGAAATGGTCCATGCTTTTGTCTCGTCAGACCCTGTGGTGAAGAAAGAGATAAGCCCTAGGAGTTGATAGGAGAGTTCAATAACCTTATCGAGTGCTGGTGATGTCAGCCCCATGGACCGGCGAAATTCACCTGCTTCAGGTTCACTGAGTTGTGCTAGCTCCATCTCAAGCTTGCCACAAATAGCTATAACAGCAAATTGCGGATAAAGGGTCTTTAACTCACTTGCCATATTGGAGGCTTGTTCTATTTGTTCTTCACCTATATTCAACACCAGCAGCATAGGTTTGGCGGTGAGGAATTGGTAATTGGAAAGGGTTTTGATTTCTTCGGCGTTCAGATCCTGTTGCCAGATGGGATTTTCGCTTTCCAAGTTCAATTTGATCTTTTGCAGCAATGCTTGTTCTTTGATGTACAAATTGCGCTCTGATGCTCTGGCTCCTTTGAGGTTTTTGTCCAGCTTCTGCAGTTTCCTTTCAATTATGGCCAAATCGGAAAGTGCCATCTCCAGGTACATAGTGGCTACGTCTCTCCTGAAGTCTATTTCCCCTTGAGGATGCGGTAGATTCTCGTCTTCGAAGGACCTGACCACTTCAATTAGGGCATCAGCAGTGGAGAGATAGTTCTGTAGTTCCCCTTTTATTTCCTCCTGTTCATTGAGGTTTTTGAGAGAACCAGCTATGTCAACATAGTTTACCTCTGCGGCGGTAGTTTTTCTGGGTCTGGAAATATTTGCCAGAACTGATAGCCTGCTATCAGGAACTTTAGCTATACCTATATTGGATTTGAGAGAGGAAGAATAAGGGCTTACTTCGGCCTCGCCCTGAGTTAATGCATTGAAGATAGTTGTCTTCCCACTCTTTGGCAATCCAATTATAGCGATTTTCATATCGGTATACTAGCATATTTGTCCTTATGCTCTCCTGCTGCCATAGTCAGGAGCTATGATAAAATACAGGAAAGTATGTTACATATTCTTTATGGAGAGGACAGCTTTTCCATTAACCATGCAGTGGAACAAATTAAGTCAAATCTAGGTGAAATGGAAATGCTGGCAATGAATACCTCCAGATTGAGTGGAGATCGTTTAAGTTTGGCTGAACTTAAAAATAACTGCAGTGCTGCTCCCTTCTTGTCCAGTCACCGTCTAGTCATTGTCGAAGGTTTGCTCGGGCGTTTCGATCCGGCGAAGAAAGAGACTCGGCCAGACAAGGATTCCAGGAAGGGAACTCCCAGGTCGCGAAGCGCTCTCGGTGATTGGAAGGCATTCTCCTCTTATGTGTCGCAGATGCCAACGAGTACAGAGTTGGTACTTGTTGACAGTACAATAAAAAGCAACAATACGCTGCTGCATGATCTTTTGCCTCTGGCTAATATGAAGCGATTTCCTCTGTTGAAAGGAGATAGTTTGAAAGGATGGATTCGGCAAAGCGTGAAAGACGCAGGAGGCAAAATTAGCCCGCGGGCAGTAAGTTTGCTTGCTGATCTCGTGGGAGGTGATTTGTGGATAATGCAAAGTGAGATAGAGAAATTGCTCCTATATAGACAAGAGCGCGCTATCAACGAGGAGGATGTTGGGCAACTGGTCAGCTATGCTCGCGAGACCAGTATCTTTGCTCTGGTAGATGCAATAGTCGAAGGGCGTCTTGAAACAGCCCAGAAAGTGCTTCATCAACTATATTTGGCAGGAGATTCATCAACGCATATTCTATTTATGATAACGAGACAATACCGCTTGATAGCGCTGGCAAAGGATTTGCCCCCAGGATTATCTTCTGCCCAGGTTCAGCGCAGTTTGGGGTTATCGCCGGGCTATGCTATGGATAAGGCCATATCTCAGGCGCGGAGATATAGCCTCCAGGGAGTTAAGGATGCTTATGATAAGCTTTTGGAAACTGATTTATCTATTAAGACTGGCAAATATGGTGGTGATGATCAACTAGCTCTAGAATTTCTGGTGACAGAGCTATGCTCTCCTGCGATTTAATGCTGTTTACTGTTCCTCCAATAATGAGATGGAAAATGGCGCTTTTCCCCGTATTTTATACAGAGTATGAAAACATGGCGTTGGGTTACAAAGGAGGCTGCCAGCGGTCTTTTGCTCCGTAATATGGTTTGTGCTAGCATAAGTTTTGTCGGGCGCTAGACATTTGTTGCATTTGCTGTAGAAGAAAGCTGCTCTCCAGACAATTTTTGTTTTGTTTGGCAAGTAGAGGTGATGCGTAATCGATAATTGCCATGGAATACGAAGTGAAGGCAAAGAAATTGACCAGTGATGAGTTGAGGCAAAGCTATCTGGATTTCTTTGCGGATAAGGGGCATAGGATTGTTCCAAGTTCTTCTCTTGTGCCGCATGGAGATTATACGCTGCTGTTGACCAGTGCTGGCATGGTGCAGTTTAAGCCTTATTTCACGGGAGCAAAAGAGCCGCCCTGTGCAAGGTTAACTTCCTGCCAGAAGTGCTTTCGTACCACAGATATAAACCTGGTGGGCGATAGCAGGCACCTTACTTTTTTCGAGATGCTGGGTAATTTTAGCATTGGTGATTATTTCAAGAAGGAAGCTATTGCATGGGCGTGGGAATTTGTCACTGAGCGTCTGACATTGCCCAAAGAGCGTCTGTGGATAACCATATATCTTGATGATGATGAAGCCTTCAATTACTGGAAGGAGATTGGCATTCCAGAAGAAAAAATATTGCGGTTTGGAGACGAAGACAATTTTTGGGGCCCCGCTGGAGATAGTGGGCCCTGTGGCCCTTGCACTGAAATACATTACGATATGGGGGAGGAGTTTGGTTGTGGTAGGGATGATTGTGGCCCAAATTGTGAGTGTGGGCGCTTCTGTGAAATATGGAACCTGGTGTTTACTCAGTACAACCAGGATATTCATGGAGAACGCACTCCTCTGCGGAAGCCAAATATTGATACTGGAATGGGCTTGGAGAGAACTCTGGCAGCTATTCAAGGCAAAGGTTCTCCCTATGAGACGGATTCTTTTTCTCCCTTGGTTGAGTATGTTTGCCGTTTATCGGGGAAGAAGTATGGCGAGGTAGCAGATACCGACCGTGCCATTAGAATCGTAGCTGAACATGGTAGGGGTATTGTTTTTCTTGTCGCCGATGGAGTATTGCCGGCAAATGGGGGGAGGGGTTACGTGCTGCGTCGCATTTTGCGCCGCGCTTCCGTGTTTGGGCGAAGGTTAGGGCTCAATAGCCCTTTCTTAGCGGATTTTGCTGAGGTCGTGATAGATCAAATGATGCACGTTTATCCTGAGCTATCAGATAACCATGACCTTATTATGCAGGTTGTTGGCGCAGAAGAAAACAGGTTCGCTACTACAATCGAAGCGGGATTGGCACAGGTCGAAGAGTTAATGGCCGATGCCATTGACAGGAAGCGAAGTTACCTCAAGGGGGGAGATGTGTTCCGGCTCTATGATACCTATGGTTTTCCGTTAGAATTGACCTCGGAAATTGCTAGAGAGCAGGGGATTTCTGTAGATATGGAGGGCTTTAATTCTGCTATGGAGGAACAACGGGAGCGTGCCAGAGCAGCAATGAAATTGGGATCAGGTGTAGATGATTATGTGCCTCCATCTGCGATGAAGAACGGAATTGTAGCTACTGAGTTTACTGGTTATGAGAAGGATGTGTGTCGGTCTAGGATCTTTGATATTAGAGTTGCAGGACAGCGCGCGACAAGCGCTTCTCAAGGCGAGGATATTGACATAATACTTGCCAGAACTCCTTTTTATGCCGAAATGGGAGGGCAAGTTGGAGATACTGGAGAGATCAGGAGCAAAGAGGGAAGGGTGGCCGTTTCGAATGTTATCAAGAGTGCTTCAGATGTGATTGTGCATAGGGGAAGTGTTATTGAGGGGAATATATCAAACGATGATGAGGTAGAGGCCAGAATAGACATATCCCGCCGCCTTGATATTGCTCGAAATCACACCGCTACGCATCTACTGCAAGCTGTCCTCAGGGAAGTGCTGGGATCTCATGTTCAGCAACGCGGTTCTCTTGTCGATAGCGAAAAGCTCAGGTTTGATTTCTCTCAAATGCAACCCCTGACTCAGAGCGAAATTAGAGAAGTTCAGAGAAAAGTGAACGAGATTATACGTCGAAACCTGGAGGTAGCAGCAAGAGTTATTTCCTATGATGAAGCTATGTCAGAAGGAGCCACCGCTCTCTTTGAAGAAAAATATGGGGATATGGTTAGGATGATTGAGATTGGCCAACCAGCAATAAGCAGGGAGCTTTGTGGTGGCACTCATGTGAAGTCGACAGGCGAGTTGGGTATTTTCCTGGTAGTGTCCGCGAGTAGCATTGGCACGGGGCTATACCGCATTGAGGCGGTGACGGGGTGTGGGGCAGAGTTGATGATGGAAAGACGCTTCTCGGACCTGGCGGGTATAGCAGGTGATGTAGAAGTCCCGCTGGAAGAGGCTGCCGGCAGAGTAAGAGTTCTTATGGATGACTTGGAAAAGGAGCGGAGGCGGTCTCTCTTGCTGGAAAGAGAGCTATCGTGCAGAATTACGGAACGCTTGATAGAACAGGCTGAGGATGTAGATGGAGCAAAGCTTTTGCTTGTTGAGGTGCCGCCTTTAACGCCAACCGTGCTCAGGGAAATGGGCGATGTGCTGAGGAATAAACTGGGAAGCTCCGTGATAGTTCTGGTCGTTGCACAAGATGGAAGGCCTGGGTTTTTGTCTATGGTTACGCAGGATCTGGTAGGTAAGGGGATTCACGCTGGCGATCTTATTAAGCAGATGACAAAAGTTACTGGTGGAGGTGGAGGTGGAAAGGCCAGTATGGCTCAGGGTGGGGGCAGGGATTTATCCATGGTTGGAGAGGCATTGAAATTGGCCAGGGGTATCGTTATGGAAAGACTTTCCTCGCGATGACGAAAATTGGGCTAAGGATAGAAAAGAAGTGCGCATCCTGGGGCTGGATGTTGGAGACAGGCGAACGGGAGTAGCAGTTAGTGACCCCGATGGCTTTATAGCTTTTTCTCTGACCACCGTTAGCAAAGGGAATGAAGATGCAGATATAGATGATATTATTCGCATCGCCGCACAATATGAGCTGGAGTGCATTGTAGTTGGTTTGCCACTGAGCCTGAATGGAGAACTTGGCCCGCGGGCTAAAAAAGTGATGGATTTTGCACGGAAGCTGTCTTTGCGAATAAAGAGTGGCGATCTCAGAGAGGTAAAAGTAGAGATGTGGGATGAGCGACTCTCCACTGTGGCAGCCGAGCACATGATTGCTGAAACTGGTAGGGTGAAGAGGAAAGTACAGAGAGGAGTGAGGATAAAGAAAGCCAAGAGGAATGGCAAAGATGCCGATGGAGGTGGAATAGATGCGATGTCAGCAGTTTTCATTCTTCAGGGCTTCCTTGATAGCCAGAAAGGGAAGGAGTCGTGCCAAAATTCATAAATCTAATTGGTTATCCCTTGGAACATTCCCTTTCTCCTTATTTTCAACAGGCAGCTTTGGATTATTATCACCTTGATGTTTGTTACCAGAAACGGGAAGTGCATGCAGAAGAACTAAAAGCGGCGGTATTTAGTTTGAGAGATGGTCAACATCTCGGAGCTAATGTCACCGTTCCCTATAAGGAATCGGTTATTCCTCTGCTGGATTCAGTTGATGAACTGGCAACTCTGCTTGGTGCAGTTAACACCATAGTTAGAATAGGCGATATCCTGAAGGGTTATAATACGGATATTTACGGCTTTGCCGAATCACTGAAGACGCAAGGTAATTTTGTTGCCAGGAGCAAGAGAGCAATTGTTCTGGGCGCTGGTGGATCAGCCAGGGCAGTGAGTTTTGCCTTGGTGAGAGAGAGGATATCATCCCTTCTCGTCGCAAACCGCACGATGGATAGAGCTGTGTTGCTCGTTAGGGAACTGAGACGTTATGCAATGCAAATCGGGCTGGAAGCTGAGATCGATGTCCTACCATGGCGGGCGCTGGACTCTGAGCTAGTTCTCGCTGACCGTCAGATTATAGTCAATTGCACTCCTCTGGGCATGAAATATAGTACTGAGGAAAGACAATCTCCTCTAGCGGGTAATGTTATTCCCGGAGGTATACTGGTCTATGATCTCGTGTATAATCCATATCCCTCGCCTTTGTTGCGAATGTCAGAAGAAGCAGGAGCGAATATACTTGGAGGTCTGTCTATGTTAGTATACCAGGGAGCGGCTTCTTTCAAGTTGTGGACGGGCAAGGAAGCTCCGGTGGATCTAATGTATGCTGAGGCAAAGGGAATGTTGATAGGGGCACAGGGGCGAGAGATTTAGCGATAGCTATATTTTGTGCTGGTGATATAGAGATGAGACGTTTATGTTTTTCTACAGCGGGAGAATCTCATGGCAAGGGTCTGACGGCTATAATAGAGGGTTTCATAGCAGGCCTTCCTCTAAAGGAGGAAGATATAAACCATGAATTGAAACGTCGTCAGGGAGGTTATGGGCGTAGCTCTCGCATGCAGATGGAGGAGGATAGGGCAGAGATCACTTCGGGCATTTATAAAGGAGTTACCACCGGTAATCCCATTGCCATTTTTGTTTCTAACAAGGATTGGCGTGAAGCTGACGTGGTAGCTTGCCCCCGCCCCGGGCACGCTGACCTGGCGGGCGCAATCAAGTATGGCTTGAATGATATAAGGTCGGTTATAGAGAGGGCGAGTGCCAGGGAAACGGTGGCCAGAGTGGTTGTGGGGGCAGTAGCCCGGAGGTTTCTAGCGGAGTTTGGCATAGATGTCCATAGTCATACAATATCAATTGGCACCGTTGAGGCAGTGATGCTGAATGAAGTGAGTTCTATAGACTGGCAACAGGTAGAAAGATCTCCTCTTCACTGTGCTGATGCTAGATTTGAAAAGGAAATGATGGATGCCATTGATGCTGCAAGGGCGGATGGCGATACTCTGGGAGGCATATTTGAAGTGATTGCTCAGGGTGTGCCTATAGGCCTTGGTAGTTATGCTAACTGGGATAAGCGCCTTGATGGCATCATTGCTCAAGCTGTGATGAGCATTCAGAGCATAAAGGGCGTAGGTATTGGTTCGGGGTTTGCGCTTGCCAGTGTTAGAGGGTCTCAGGCTCACGACGCTATCGTACCCAATATCGCTGTTGATGCGGGTGATCGAGGGAAGCTCCCTTGGCGGCGTCTTTCCAATCGCGCCGGAGGTATAGAGGGAGGTATGAGCAATGGAGAACCCATTGTGATAAGAGCATCTGTTAAACCTATAGCTACTTTGGTAAATCCTTTGCCATCAATGGATCTCCGCAGCGGTGAGGCGGTTGAGGCCCACTATGAGCGCAGCGATATTAGCGTTGTTCCCGCCGCGGGAGTAGTTGCCGAGGCAATGATATCTATCGTTTTGGCTGAGGCCTGTCTGGAGAAATTTGGCGGGGATAGCTTGAAGGAAACCACGGCAAATTATCATAATTACCTGGAAAGTATCTCTTTATGGCAATAGGAAAGAACATCATTATCGTTGGCTTTTCCGGGACAGGTAAGTCGCAGGTGGCTAGAGAGGTAGCAGAGCGTCTGAACTGGAAGTTCATTGACACCGACGACGAAGTAGTAAAGTGCGCGGGAAAATCAATTGATGCTATTTTCCAAGAGGAAGGAGAAGCTGGTTTTAGAGAACTGGAACGGCGGGTAGTGAAAGAAGCTTCACTGCAGAGCCAATCGGTGATAGCCCTTGGAGGCGGCGCCATTCTTGACCGTCAGAATTACGATTCGCTCGCCCGTAATGGAATCATTGTTTGTCTGGAAGCTAAAGTAGAGACGATTTATCGGCGTTTATTCCAACGTGATGTCCATGATACCGATAATGAAATTCGTCCCCTTCTGGATGGCGATAATCCCTTGGAGCGCATTGGCCGGCTTAAGACGTCGCGGCAATTTGCTTATGCCAACAGCGCTGATTGGACAATTCACACTGATAGTTTAAGCATCAGTGAAGTTGCTGATGAGATAATACGGAGCAGGAGTTTGATTGGTCGTCGTGGTTCGCCGGTTGGGGATGAAAATAATAGCTATTGGGTAGAAACCCTTTCCCGCAGTTATCCTGTCTTCGTTGGAGGAGGCTTGCTGGATGAACTTGGCGTAAGTATGCGTGAAATTGGCTTATCAGGTACATCCGTTGTAATAAGCGATGAGAATATCTTTTCTTTCTACGGTAACAGAGTAAAGACAGTTTTAGAAGATGCTGGTTTTAAAGTTGTTTCCTTTGTTGTCTCTCCTGGTGAAATAAGCAAAAGCCTGGAACAGGCCAGGAGCATTTATGACTTCTTGATCGGTCAGCACATTGAGCGGAGCGATACCATCGTTGCTATGGGAGGTGGTGTGGTGGGTGATCTAGCAGGTTTCGTTGCCGCTACTTTCCTGCGTGGCATTTCGCTGGTACAGGTGCCCACCAGCCTGTTAGCCATGGTGGATGCCAGCATTGGAGGCAAGGTGGGAGTGAATCATCCCAGGGGGAAAAATCTCATCGGTTCCTTTTATCAGCCAAACATGGTTCTGGCGGATTATCAGACTCTGAGTACTCTGCCGCCACGCGAGATGACCTCTGGTTGGGCTGAGGTCATTAAGTACGGGTTGATAGCAGACAAAGCGCTGTTTGAATTTTTACAGGCTAACGCTGTTGCGATGAAACTGAACTCTGCAGTTCTTGCTCGGGTTATTGGTCGCAGTGCTGCTATCAAGGCTGATATCGTCAGTGAAGATGAAAAAGAGAAAGGTAGACGAATTTTGCTGAATTATGGGCACACTATTGCTCATGGGCTGGAAGCGGCTACTCAATATGAACAATTTCTCCATGGTGAGGCAGTGTCCATCG